>JANMAO010000061.1:0-4343 GCA_031359875.1 Lysobacter sp. | reverse complement strand
GCTCGCCTGCGCCAACCAGCTGCCGAGCCTGCTCGCGTTGCTGTGGCTCGGGCCGGAGCCTTACCTGCAGGTCTTCCCGCAGGCGCAGCGCGAGACGCTGGTGTTGCTGCTGCTGCGCGTGCAGAACGGCGTGGGGCAGGGACTGCTGGAAATCTTCTGGACGCCGTTCTACGTCGCCCTCGGCCTGCTCGTGTTGCGCACGCGCGCGTTGCCGCGCGTGCTCGGCGTGCTGCTGGTGCTGATGGGCGCCGGCTTCGCGGTGAACATCCTCGACAAGCTGCTGCTGCCGCAGTTTCATCCGGAAATATTCACGCAGGTCGCGATGGGCTTCGGCGCGCTGGGCGGGATCCCGACGATGCTATGGCTGCTGGTGCGGGGCGTGGTGCTACCGTTGCCGACGCCAGGGAACGGACGCGCGGCGGATCGATGATCGACAGGCATCGCGGAACCGATACCCACCGGCAACACTCCCCGAATGCGTCTGGCGAGCAGGCAGTGGATTTGCTCCGCAGGAAAAGTCCCAGGGCAAAGCGCATGGACCCAGGCGCCACCGATGGGCGTGGTCGCGGCTGGCGCGTCGGGATCGAGGGCCGCACAGGTCGCTGGCCATGAACGCAGTCCGTCTTGGCCTTCGAGAGAACCTGGGGCAGTTCTCGTTGCTCGTGGTCGTGAATGCCTTTGTCGGCGCGATGGTCGGAATGGAACGATCGATCCTGCCGGCGATTGCCGAGCAGGATTTCCACCTCGTGGCCAAGACCGCGGTGCTTTCATTCATCGTCGTCTTCGGTGTGACCAAGGCGCTCACGAACTACCTCGCTGGACGCCTTTCCGACCGGTTCGGCCGCAAGCACATCCTCGTCGCCGGCTGGCTCGTCGCGACGCCGGTGCCGTTCCTGCTGATGTGGGCGCCGAGCTGGTCCTGGGTGCTGTTTGCCAACGCACTGCTCGGTGTAAGCCAGGGGCTTACCTGGTCGATGACGGTCATCATGAAGATCGACCTCGCGGGCCCGGCGAAGCGCGGCCTGGCGATGGGATTCAACGAGTTCGCGGGCTACGTTGCCGTCGCCGGTAGCGCGCTCGCGACCGGCTTCGTCGCGGCGCATTTCGGATTGCGGCCACAACCGTTCTACCTCGGGGTGGTATTCGCGGCGTTCGGACTGGCTCTGTCGGCACTCGTCGTGCGCGAGACCAGACACCATGTCGCCGCCGAATCGAAACTGCATGGCGGGCTGCCGCCCGAAGGCATGCCAACGCAGCGCGAGATCTTCCGGCGCACGACCTTGTTCGACAGGAACCTGTCGAGCGTCAGCCAGGCGGGCCTCGTCAACAACCTCAACGATGGCATGGCATGGGGCCTGTTTCCGCTGTTGTTCGCCGCCGCGCGGATGGATCTTGGGCAGATCGGAACACTGGCCGCCCTATACCCGGCGACGTGGGGGATCGCCCAGCTGTTCACTGGCGCCTGGTCGGATCGCGTGGGACGCAAGTGGCTGATCGCGTCGGGTATGTGGGTCCAGGCAATCGGAATCGGTTGCGTCATCGTCTCGACCGGCTTCGCCGGGTTCGCGACGGGAGCCGTGCTGCTGGGTGTGGGCACCGCGATGGTCTATCCGACGTTGCTTGCGGCGATCGGTGATGTCGCGCACCCCTCGTGGCGCGCTTCCGCCGTCGGCGTGTACCGACTGTGGCGTGACCTCGGCTATGCCATCGGGGCGTTGCTCGCCGGCATCACGGCCGACGCGCTGGGGCTGCCCGCGGCGATGTGGCTCATCGCCGCGCTCACGTTTGCATCCGGAGTGATCGTCGCCGTACGCATGCGCGAGACGCTTCAACCCGCGTGAGGCGAGCTAAAACGCGCCTGCGCAATGCACCCAAGCCCCCATAGGATGGGTTGAGCGAAGCGATACCCATCAGCAACGCTCGCCAAATCTTGCGCCGATGTCACCGCCGACGCCCCAAGCCCGCGGCAAGCGACCATCCGCCACGAAACGGTGGAAGCTGGAATGCGGCCAATCCGCCGCCCGTTGCACATGTCCGTGTTTGACCGGGTTGATGTGGACATAGTTGACGTGGCGACCGAGGTCATCTTCATCACGGATCAGATGTTCCCAATACCGCCGTTGCCAGATGCCGCGTTCGCCCTTGGCAATGCGGTTGTCGCGCCGTTGGCGATGTTGACGGTGAAAAAGTAGGTCGCGTCGGTGATGCGGGCGCGTCGGTAGTTGGTCATCCTTGACCTCGTGTTGTGGTGATGGGTATCGCTGCGCTCAACCCATCCTACGGTTTGTAGACGCGATCTTCGATCGGAATCGGCGCACGCCTTACCGTGAAGCCATCAGCTCCGGCATATCGCAATCCGGCCCCAAGCTTCCCGCGTCAGCGCTGACGCACAAGCGGAACCCTGACAACGCCGGAATCTGCCGGCTGCCGCCCTTCGCAAGCGCGAAGCGTTCGACGGGCCTGGACAGGCAGTCATCCGCGTGTGTGCTCGTTGCGGACGTCGGCGCGCACTCACGCGGATACACGGTGTAGTAGCACTGCCCGCTTTCGCTGCGCAGGCATTCGAAGCGGGTGCCGGTGGGTCGGGTCACGACCTTGCTGTAGAGCACGTCCGTGCCGTTGCTGCGGACGCGGTCGGTGCGGATCTGGCTGCCGATGTCGATGCCGAACAGCGACAGCGAATACATGATGATGGCGAGGAAGGTTTTCACGGTTCACCTGCTGGGTGCATGTCGAGCGTTGGTGACGGTCGCGGTGGCGATCGCACATCGATTGAAACGACGGATCACATGTTTCGAAACAGCGCCATGTACGGGGCGCTGACGGTCAGGGTCTCGGGGCGGGACTTCAGGCGCACGGTGCCGCGGCCACTGTCGTCGCGGACGATGCCGGCGATCGCTTTCAGATTGACTATCGTGGAGCGGTGGATCTGCTTGAACGTGGTGGCGTCGAGCAATGCCGTCAATTCGCGGATCGGGGTGCGCAGCAGCGCTTCGCCGTCGGCGGTCATCACCGTCGTGTATTTGTTGTCGGCGCGGAAGTAGGCGACGTCGTCGACCAGGATCAGGCGGGTCTCGTGGCCGGCGCTGGCGGTGATCCAGGTCAACGGCTCAGGGCCGTCGGCGCGTGGCAGGTTCTTGCCGAGGCGTTCGAGCAGCGCGGCGAGCGCGCCCGCGTCGGGACGGTCGATGCGCACCTGCAGGCGTTGCACGGTGGCCGCGAGTCGTTCTGCGGTGATCGGCTTGAGCAGGTAATCGATCGCGCCGCGCTCGAAGGCGTCGACCGCGTACTGGTCGTAGGCGGTGACGAACACGATCTGGGTGCGCGGGCTGACCTGCGCGGCGGCGGCGGCGACGTCGAGCCCGGTCAGGCCCGGCATGCGGATGTCGAGGAAGGCGACGTCCGGCTGCTGTTCGGCGATGGCTTCGAGCGCGCTGGCGCCGTCTTCGCAGGCGGCGAGGATCTGCAGCTGCGGCCAGGCTTGCGCAAGCTGGTCGAGCAGCGCCTGGCGCAGCAGCGCTTCGTCTTCGGCGATGACGCAGGTGCGGATGGGGTCAGACATGACGGCTCTCTCGAACGAAGTCAGCCGGCACGGTGATCGTCGCGGCGACGCCGGCGGGGAAATTGGCGACGACGGCCAGTGCGGCCTGATTGCCGTAAACAAGACGCAGGCGCTCACGCACGTTCTTCAAACCGATGCCGGTGCCGCTGGTTTTGGTATTGAAGCCGTCGCCATCGTCGGCCACCGTCACTGCGACCACGTCGTCGCTGCGGCGTGCACGGATCCAGACGGTGCCACCGGCAGTGCGCGGTTCCAGCCCGTGCTTGATCGCGTTCTCGACCAGGGTCTGCAGCATCATCGGCGGCAGCGGCGTGGCGCGCAGGTTTTCCGGGATCTCGACCTGCACCGACAGGCGTGCACCCATGCGGATCTTGAGGATTTCCAGGTAGGCCACCGCGCGCTCGAGTTCGGCGCCCAGAGTCGACAACTGATCGTCGGTGCTGGGCAGCGAATGACGCAGGTACTGGATCAGATGACCGAGCATCTCGTCGGCGCGCGGTGGATCACTGCGCGCCAGCAGCTGCGCGCTGGTCAGGGTGTTGTAGAGGAAATGCGGCTCCACCTGCGCGTGCAGCAGGCTGAGCTTGGCGACGGTGAGTTCCTTCTCGGTCGCGGTCTGCGTGGCCGCGGCCTTTTCGGTGCGGCGCAGCGCGGCGACGCGGCGGCTGATGGCGCGGGTGATGGCTTCGGCATTCTCGAAGTTGGTGCCGTCGTCCATCAGGAACCAGTCGCTCCACGCCGGGGTTTCCGGTTCGCAGATCAACGTCACGCTGCCGCTGTC
>JANMAO010000060.1:0-6222 GCA_031359875.1 Lysobacter sp. | reverse complement strand
GACGGCGCTGCGTCGAAGCGGCAGCCCGGGGTCGAGCGCGAAATCTCCAGTTCCTCGGCGGACATTTCGGCGCTGACGCCTTCGAACAGCGGCGTGCTGAGGTAACGCTCGCCGGTGTCGGGCAGCATGCACAGCACCGTGGCACCGTCCGCGGCCCCGGCTGCCACCTGCAGTGCGCCGGCCAACGTCGCGCCACCGGAAATACCGCAGAAAATCCCTTCGCGTTGCGCCAGTTCGCGCGCCAGCCGGATCGCATCGCTGCCGTTGATCGGAACGATGCGATCGACCAGCTGCAGCGCGATCGCGTCCTCGGTCAACTTGGGAATGAAGTCCGGCGACCAGCCCTGCATCAGATGCGGACGGAAACTCGGATGACTGTCGCTCGGCGTGCCGTCCGCAGCGCGGGCCTGCGCGATGCCGCTGCCGAGGATCGGCGCGTTGTCCGGTTCGCAAACGACGATCTGCGTGTCGGGGCGCCGCGCCTTCAGCACCCGCGCGACGCCCTTCAACGTGCCGCCGGTGCCGTAACCGGTGACCCAACAGTCGAGTCGCTCGCCTTCGAAGGCCTCAAGAATTTCCGGCGCCGTAGTGCGTGAATGCATGTCAGCATTGGCCTCGTTGTCGAACTGGCGGCACAGGAACCAGCCGTGCGCCTTCGCCAGTTCCACCGCCTTGGCCAGCATGCCGGTGCCTTTCAGCGCGGCCGGCGTCAGTACGACTTTCGCGCCAAGGAAGCGCATCGTCCGGCGCCGTTCGACGCTGAAGTTTTCCGCCATGGTCACGACCAGCGGATAGCCCTTCACCGCGCACACCATCGCCAGGCCAATGCCGGTGTTGCCGCTGGTCGCCTCGATCACCGTCTGTCCCGGCGCCAGCGTGCCGCGACGCTCGGCGTCCTCGATGATGCCCAGCGCCAACCGGTCCTTGACCGAGCCCATCGGGTTGAACGCCTCGACCTTGACGAAGACGTTCACGCCGGGTGGCGCGAGCTTGTGGAGCCGCACGACCGGGGTGCGCCCGACCGTCGCCAGGATGCTGTCCAACTTCAGGTTGTCGAACTTGCCTTGCATGACTGCTGGCCTGGACTGGACGTGCCGTCGCTGGTGACGGCCAGCGGAATGGCAACTAGGGGTTTGCGTGGATCGCGGGCGCCATCGCCATGGGGCTGATCATCATCGAGCGATTGTCGGGAAGGTCGGAATTCGGCTTAGTCGGCGGTGCGACGGCCATTGCACTGCTGTCGCTCTGGCTGATCCGCCACGCGCGCGATGTGCGGGTGCTGCGTCCGTTCCTGTTCAACCGCATGACCCTGTTTGTCGGCACGGTCAGCTATGGCATCTATCTCTATCACCTGCTCCTCCATCACCTGTTCGTCGGGGCGGCGCTGCTGTCGCTCAAGCCCAAATGGACGGGCTCGCTTGCATTCGCCGCGGTGGCCTCGCTGCTGACGCTGGGCCTCGCAACCGCCAGCTGGGTGTGGCTGATTGTCAAGGGAGCAAAGGCGCAGACGGTGAATGCCGCGGTGCTGATCGCACTTGACCCCACAAGATCACGCGTTGTCCTGGTGCAAATGGGTGCAGCATCGGATCAAGGCGGCCCTTCACATGCCGCACGACTGCTGACCTGGTTCAGTGTGCAGGTCTGCGGCTTGGTCGCGCCGGCACCGGTATAGCCGTAGGTGGCGAGCACTTCGCCCCAGTCGCAATATTGCCCGGCCGAATAATTGCTGAGCGCGGACGGGTGCAGGTTGGCGCAGTTCTCGCACACCTGGAACAGCGTTCGGCTTGCGCCGCCCGGGCACGGCCCTGTCGGTCGCGGGTTCGACGGCGATCCCACGCCGGAGGACGAGCCCGTCGACGGCGGCCCCACTTGTCCCACACAGGTCTCGTCGTTCGGCGCGCGGATCAATTGCACGCTCAAGGGCGCACTGCGCGCGACGCTGCTGCTGGAGCGATTGAAGATATCGATACGACGGGTGTCGATGCAGGTGGACACGACCACATCGATCTTCCAGGTCTTCTTGTTGCCGTCATCGGTATTGCCCACGCCTACTTCGCGGCTGTGGAACACCTCCCCGGGATTGCCGGGCAGGTTGGCGTCGACCAGGGTCAACGGCAGGCTGGTCGTACCGTTTAGGCCAAGCCCAGCGAGTTCGACATCGATTTCGGTCAGCGACGGCGTGCTGACGGTGATGGTGGCAACGCTATTGGAATGAATGCGCTGCGGATTGGCCGTCGACGCGACCCAACCCGGGATCAACTGCCAGCCACTGGGCTCGGTGGTCGGCAGGGTGGGACAGGTGAACGCAAAAACGTCTCCGCTGGACGTGGTGAACGGCCCGCAGATCCGGCTGCCGACCAGATGCACATCCTCGAGCACCGGCTGGCTGGCCGCCGGCGTCTTGATGCCACCGGGGCATCCCGCCAACGCCGGCACGAGAACGAAAAAGACAAGCTGGCGTGCGTGGCGCATGGCGATCCCTCATCTTGCGCGTGTCGGTTCGACACGAACGAGAACGCCCGGATGGGCGAGGAGCGGCCAAGCGCGTTGACGACGGCGGGATCAAAGGCCTCCGCCATCGAGCCCCCGAAGCCGGATCGCGACGTTCGCAGGGCGGATTTCAACCCGCCCTACTCACCTTGCCCCGTCTGCGACTGCTTCGCCTTGCGCTCGAAACACCGGCGCCCGACGCCGTGGTTCCACTCGTCGCCGGTCCATCCCGGAGCGTCTTCGACGGGTCTTGCCGGTATCAGGATGGTTGAGCGCAGCGGGCAACGGACTCGCTTACATCGTTTCGGCAGGCGACGACGTCGGGGCGGGATCCGGCGTCCACGTCATGTCGATCTGCCTGACGCGTGCCAACCGGAACGCGTTCTCATGCCGCGACGCCTGCCAGCGGGACTTCCGCCAAACGGTCGACGGCGCAGACGTCACGCCACATGAAATACATCACGCCGAACATCACCGCGACGATGGCCAGGATCAATGCGAGGTACAGCGGTACCAGCACCACGATCATCAGCCACACACCCACCAGCTTGCCAAGCAATGCGAGCAGGGCCACCACCACCGCAAACACCAGCATGCAGGCCACCATGCCAAGGACGCCGACGATCACCATCACCAGCATCGGCAGCAGGTTCTTCAGGCTCCCCATCAACCCGTCGCGCAGCGCATCCAGCAGCGGCCGCCGTGCCAGCGCGACCTGCCCGAGGCCAATCGAGTAGACGCCGGACATCAGCAACCCCAGCACCGAACCCAGCGCGAGGGCGGCGCCGAAGCCGGCCGGTACATGCGGAATGGCTTCCGGGTGATGGTTGGCCTGTGCCGCCAGCACTTCCATGTACCAATGCACGATCCCCGTGCCCACAACCGCAAGCACCAGTCCCCAGGCGATGACGCGCAGCACGAGCATGCCCAGCCCGAAGCGGACCATGCGTCCGAACTCGCCACGACGATAGAGCGCAAACACGTCCGTCGCCTTCGCGGGACGGCCGTTCTCGGCCGCATCGATCACTGCGAAGAATCCGCCAATCAGCGGCGCCAGCAGCAAACTGCAAATCATCGAGAAGCCGATGGCAATGGCGAAGGTCGTCGGTCCCGGCGTACTGCGGTACTGCATCGGGACAAGGATCGCCGTCGGCAGCAGCGCCACCAACATCACCAACGCCGCACCACCGAAGATGGCCCTGGCGTTCCTCCGCCCGAGGTTGATGCCGTCCTTCAACCAGCTGATTCCGGCCAGCGGCCCCATTGCGCGTGTCGACATGTCGTGTTCCCCAAAAAAATGATGCCGGCGCGAACCGGCAATGGATCGACCGCGCCAGCCGCCATGGTCGCGCCTTTCCCTAAAGGCGGATTGATTGGGCCACGGCGACGGCGTGGATACAAGCCGTGCTCAAACCCGACGCACGCACCGACCCCAACGAAGCCGCGCAGCGCGTCAAGAAATTCGCCGGAGTATCCGTGCTGATTTCTGGTCACACCGACAACGTCGGCTCGGCTGCCAGCCACCAGGCGTTGTCCAGGCAGCGCGCGGCGGTGGTGAAGGATTATTTCGTCACGCAGGAAGGCATCGCCGCGGACACGCTGGCGACCAAGGGTTTCGGCAGCACGCAGCCGGGGCCGACAACACGACAGACACCGGCCGCGCGCGCAATTGTCGCGTGGTTGTGGTGATCGCCAAAGAAGGGCCGACGCCTTTTCCTGACGTGAGCATGGTCCTGTCAGCTGAGCCATTTCCGCAGGCGCTCACGTGTACCGAACGCCGCCTACGCCAAGGTCGATCCAAACCGCACTGTCGCGGCACCCGGAGAACATCATGGACAACAATCGAAGCGACGGCATGGGACACGAGGTCAAGGGCGCGATCAAGGAACGTCTGGGCCAGGCAACTGGCGACCGTTCTCAACAGGTCGAGGGGATCGTTGAGAAAAATGTCGGCAAGGCCGAGCAGATGATCGACGCATTGGCCGCCCGCATGCGCACCAGCGAAGCAAAGCGCTGAGGTTTCGCGCTGCATCCCATACGGATATCAATCGTGCGGCGCTACGGCGTCGCACGTTTTTGTTCGCGGCGACGACGCCCCATTGCCACTGACGTCGTGGCACGGCATCACCATCCATGCATCCTGCGCGGTGGTGTCATCACGGCAGACGGCGCGGTGCCGGATTTGTCCCCGCACCTCCCTGGATTCCGCTTTTTATCGGTCGTTGGCCGGGTCGAACGTGATCAGATGCCATTTTCATTGCGGGCGGCACGGAGATAATGACCCACTGATCTCCCGCCGCGCAGCGAGTTGATGACCGCGAAGTTGCCTCCACTCGCCGATGTGCTGAACCTGTTGCCCGATGCAGTCTGCGTCGTCGATAACGAAGGCCGCTTGCTGTTCGTCAGTGCCAGCTTCGAGCGGATCTTCGGCTATGCCCCGGGCGAGGTGGTGGGCCGCCGGATTTTCGACCTGGTCCATCCCGACGATCACACGGCGACCCTCGAGCAGGCCGAACGGGTGACGGCCGGCGCACTGCAACGCCATTTTTGCAATCGCTATGTCCACAAGGAAGGGCACAGCGTGGACATCCAATGGTCGGCCCATTGGCTGCCCGAACACGGCGTGCGCATCGGGGTGGCCCGCGAGATCGGCGAACTGCGGCGCGCCGAACGCGAGCTCGAACACCGTGCCAGCCACGACCTGTTGACGGGCCTGCCCAACCGCGACCACCTGCAACGCGAACTGCAGCAAGCGATGGCGCACGCGGCGCAGACGGGCGGCGGTCTGGCCGTGCTCTACCTCGACCTGGACGGCTTCAAAGCGGCCAACGATCGCGGCGGCCACATCGCCGGCGACCGCGTCCTGCGGGAAGTTGCAGACCGCCTCCAGCAGGGCCTGCGAAAGGGCGACCTCGTGGCCCGGGTGGGTGGGGATGAGTTCGTAGTGCTGCTACCGGGCTGCAACGATGCCGCAGCCGCCCGCACCATTGCCGATGGCCTGCGCGCCCGCCTGCATCCGCCTTACACGCTGCCCGATGGGCCGATCCAGCTGGATGCCAGCGTCGGCATCGCCTGTTTCCCGGCCGATGGCAGCGACGCCGAAACCCTTCTCGCGCACGCCGACCGTGCGATGTACGCGGCCAAGCGCCAAGGCAACAACGGGAACGGACGCAATCAAGCCAATTCCGACGGCGCGCGAACCTGACAAGGGAGCAGGGAACATCTCCTCCACGCGCCTCCTCCACGCACCCGTGGCCCCCAATCCCGCCTTGCGCGAATCAAAATCCCCCGCGCCGGGCCCGATCACCGATCGGCGCGTCCGGATGCCCCGTCGCCTGCATCGGCAACGCCACGCCCCGTACCAGCAGCCATAGCATCGTCGGGATCCCGCCCAGCGCGCCGAAGCCCATCGCGATCTGCGTGAACATTTCCGGATGGAACTGCGGCAGCAGCAGCTTGTCGAGGATGTTCACCGCGAAGGCGGCGCCCAGCAGCACCAGCAGCACGCCGAGCACGCGCGGCAACACGCGCGTGCGCAACACGAGCAGGCCGAGGGCGACGTAGAACGGCGTCCAGAAGATCTCCAGCAGCCCCTGCCCCACGCCGTTCTGCACGCGCAGCAGCAGCAACACCAGCGTCTCGCGCTGCGCCTGCGGGAAGACCTGCAGGTAAGGCTCCGGCCCGAGCCACAGCAACGCGAGCAGGCTCGGCAGCTGGTTGGCGCAGGCGAGC
>JANMAO010000127.1:0-13101 GCA_031359875.1 Lysobacter sp. | reverse complement strand
CGCTGCCGTTCACGCTCGCCGACGGGCGGACCATCGAAGTCAGGCGCGTGCGCCATCCGCGCGCGCGCCGGCTCAAGCTCAGCGTCGACGAACGCGGCGCCCGCCTCACCCTGCCGCCGCGCGCCAGTCTCGTTGCGGGTGCGCGCTTCCTGAGCGAGCACCGCGACTGGCTCACCACCCAGCTGGCGAACTACGCCGGGGTGGCGCCGCCGCCGCTGTTGCGTAACGTCACCGCGTTGTTGCCCTTGCGCGGCGCGCTGTTGCCGCTGCACTGGCAGCTGGGGCGATTCGCCAAAGTCCAGTGCGTCCTTCGACAAGCCCAGGATGCGCGGGAATGCAATGCCGAGCTGGTGTTCACCGCACCCGAGCGCGCCAGCCAGGCTTCGCTGCAACGTGCGTTGCGGGATTTCTACGAGGGCGAAGCGCGCGCTGACCTTGGCCGCTGGCTACCCCGGTATCTGCCGACGCTGCCACGGCCGCCACAGCGGCTGCAATTCAAGCGCATGAGTTCGCAGTGGGGTTCGCTGTCGCCCGACGGCAAAGTCGTGCTCGACCTGTCGCTGGTATTGGCGCGGCCGGCGGCCTTCGAGTACGTGCTGGTGCACGAACTCTGCCATCTGGTCCACGCCAATCATTCGCGCGCGTTTTGGGGCGAGGTCGAGCAGAGATTCCCGGCGTGGCGTGCCGAGCGCGAGTATTTCCGTGAGCAAGGACGATGCTTGAAAGCCGCGTTGCGCGGCTTGCTCGCTTGACCGCTCGGGGGCCCGGGTCGACGAGCAAGGACCGGCGCGTTGCAGGTATCAGCATCCAGCTGTGGTCGCGGCGCAGCCTGCGTTCGTTGCCCAGCTAATCCATGACGTCATGGTCGCGCGTGAAGAAATCGCCGATCGCCGCGGCGACGGCGCGCGGGTCTTCCATGTGCAGGTGATGTCCACCCGGTAACACCACCATCTCGCCGCGCGGCAGCAGCGCCGCGCGCTCGCGGCGCAACCCATCCGGCAAATACGGTTGCGCCGGATCGGCGTAGATCACCCGCGTCGGGCACTCGATCCCGGCGACCAGGTTGCGCACCTGCGGCTCGGTCGGGCGCAGCATCGTCGGCAGGGTCAGGCGTGGGTCGCTGCTCCAGACATGGCCGCCCGGCTGCGCACCGGCTGCAACCGGAACCAGTCCGCGTTCGACCAGCAACCGCGCCACCGGCTCGCTCAGCGCATTGGCCTGCATCCGCGCGCGAATGGCGCTGTCGACGTCGGCAAACACACGCATGCGTTTGCGCAGCGCGCGCGTCGCGGCAACCGCTTCGCGCATCCGCAGCACGGTGCGTTCGGGCGTTTCCGCCAGCGCGCCGAGCGCCTCGATCGCGACGAAGCGATCGATCCGCTCAGGACAGGCCGCCGCCACCAGGCTACCGATGCCGGCACCCATCGAGTGCCCCAGCAGCGAGAACCGGTCCCAGCCGAGTGCATCGGCGATATCGAGCACATCGTTGACCGCACCGGCGAACGAGTAGTCGGCGCCGGCGGGCAGATGCACGCTGCGGCCGTGTCCGGGCAAGTCGGGGGCGACCAGCTCGATCCCGTGCAGATGCGGCGCAAGCGGCACGAAGCTGGCGGCGTTATCGAGCCAGCCATGCAGCGCCAGCACTTTCGGGATCACTTCGGCACTGTCCGCTCGCGGGACCTGCAGGGCCTGCAGGATCGTGATCCGCCCGAGCGGAATCTGGATCTCGCCTTCGTGCAGCGCCGGCGTCACCATGCCGCCAGCTCGCGCTGTAGCAGCGCAGCCAATGCGTCGACATGCGCCGCCGATGCGTTGAGGCAGGGGATACAGCGCAACGTGCCGCCGTGCGTGGCGAAGCGTTCGGCCAGCATGATCGCGACTTCCTCCAGGGTTTCCAGGCAATCGACGGCGAAGCCGGGACACACCACGTCGACCGTACGCACACCGCGCGCGGCCAAGGCATCGAGGGTATCGCTGCTCGAAGGCTGCAGCCAGCGTTCGCGACCGAAGCGGGACTGGTAGGCCAGCGTCCATTGCGTGTCATCGAGTCCGAGCGCCGCGCCAATCGCGCGCGCGCTGGCTGCGCACTGCTGCGCGTACGGATCGCCGGCGTCGACCAGCCGTTGTGGCAGGCCATGGAACGAGAGCAGCAGATGATCGCCGCGACCGTGCGCCTGCCAGTGGTGCTGGACCGATCCAGCGATGGCGGCGATCCAGCCTGCCTCCAGGTGATAGTCGTCGATCATGCGCACGTCGACGCCGTCGCAACGCTCCAACGCATCGGCGACCGATGCCGTGGTGGTCGTCGAATACTGCGGATACAGCGGCAGCACCAGCACCCGAGCAATGCCATTGGCGCGCAATGCATCGATCGTCGCGCCCACCGATGGCTTGCCGTATCGCATCGCATGCCGGACGACGCAATGCGGCAAGTGGACCTGCGCCGCCGCAGCGAGGTCGCGGGTGTGGACCGCAAGCGGTGAACCCCCGTCCAGCCAGATCGCGGCGTATTTCTTCGCGACTTTCGGCCCGCGCAGCGGCAGGATCAGCCCGTGCAGCAGTGGACACCAGAGCCAGCGGGTCAATTGCACGACGCGATGGTCGTGCAGGAATTCGCCGAGGTAGCGACGCACGGCGCGTGGTGTCGGTGCTTCCGGCGTACCGAGGTTGACCAGCAGCACGGCAGTAGCAGGGAAGGCAGTCATCGGATCTAGCATGGCAGCGAGCAGGCGCGTCCGCTAGACGCAACGTGCGCCATGCCACGCGCCGTCAGCGCTTGTGAATCTGCAGCACCCCCGCGCGGGAGGGTCTGCAGTCAGTCGGCAGGATGGCTACCCCATCCCACCGTTGACACCGATGACCTGCCCATTGATGTAACCCGCCTGCTCGGAGCAGAGGAAACGCACCAGGGCCGCGACTTCGTCCGGCGTGCCGGCGCGACCTGCCGGCACCATGGTCTTGATCTGCTCCGGTGCGAACGTGGTGTCGGTCATCCGTCCCGCGATCACGCCCGGCGCGACGACATTGACGGTGATGCCGCGCGAGGCCATCTCGCGCGCCAGTGATTTCGATGCCCCATGCAGCGCGGATTTCGCCGCGGCGTAATTGGCCTGGCCGCGATTGCCGAGCACCGCGGCCACCGACGACACGCTGACGATGCGGCCCCAGCGCGTGCGCGCCATCGGCAGCAGCAGCGGCTGGGTGACGTGGAAGAAGCCATGCAGCGACACGTCGATCACGCGTTTCCATTGCGCCTCACGCATGCCCGCCATCGGCGCATCGTCGTGGATACCGGCGTTGTTGACGACGACCTGGATCGGCCCCATTGCGAGCAGCGCGTCGATCGCAGTGCGCGTCGTGTCGCCATCGGCGACGTCGAATGCGATCGCCTCGGCGCTACCGCCGGCGTCGCGAATCGTGCTGACCACGGATTCGGCGCGCGTGCGGTTGCCGTTGGCATGCACGATGACGTGCAGGCCGTCGCCGGCGAGCTGGCGACAGATCGCGCCGCCGAGGTCGCCGCTGCCGCCGGTGACGAGGGCGCGGCGTTGGCTTTGTGTGTTCATTGCAACCTCATTGCGGCGCTCGCAGCTGGTCATTTTGCAGCATGACCGCCGCACGACCGTCTGCCAGCAGCACGCCGGCATGGGTGATGCGAAACGCATATTGCCAGCCCGCCTCGCCGTCGGTCAGCACCTCGGCGCTGCATTCCAGCGCGTCGGGCAGGTTGTCGATGCGCGCGACGTGCAATTCAATGCCGCGCAGCGCGACCAGCAATCCGGGTTTGGCGACGCCGCCGGTTGCGCGCGCGCGCAGGCCGCCGTGCACCGCCATCGCCTGCGCGCCGTATTCGCATAGGTGCACCGCGCGCAACTGGGCGTGCATGCGCAGTGGATGCGTCGGGTCGCGATGGTTGTGCGCACGCAGGCTGATTGTATTTGCATCCCAATCGAGCACTTCATCCCACAGGCACATCGCGCCCTGGTGCGGGACCAGCGCAAGAATCTCGTCGCGTCCGATCGCCACCGTCATCCGGCAAGCCCGGCGCTGTCGGTCACCGGCTGGGGCGCCGCAGGGTCGGTGGGATCGCCCGCGTCACCGCGGGCGATCAGCAGCGCCAGCACGAAGTTGCCGAGCACGCCGATCGCCACCGTGCTGCCGATCGCGCGCAACACCGGGATCGTCGACGCGGCCAATAGCGCGAACACGAGCAGCGTGGTCAGGCTGCACACGATCACCGCATGCAGCGTGCGCAATTGCTCGTCGCGGTCGTCGCCGGCATGGTCGAAGAACAGCCCGTAGTCCAGGCCCAGGCCCGCGGCGAGGATCAGCGCCACCAGGTGGAACAGGTTGAGCTCGACACCGAACCCGCGCAGCACCGCGAGGATCAGCAGCGTGGTCAGCGCCATCGGCGCCAGCACGCGCAGCACGCGCCGGGGTTCGCGCAACGCCAGCCAGACCGTCGCGATCAGCAGCAGCGCCGCGAGCACGAGCGCAAACAACACGCGCTGGCGGTATTCGACCACCAGCGATTCGGAGGCCTGTTTCAGATCGAGCAGCTGCGCACCGTGGGCGGCGGCGACGCGCGCGACCGCGACCGGATCGCGCAGGCCATTCAACGACACCAGTGCGGTGGCGTGATCGGCGCGCTGCAGCAACAGGCCGGCGACGCTGGCAGCAAGCGGGGTGTGGTCGAGATCGCGCGGTGTCAACGGTGCCGCCTGTTTCGCCGCAGCGACATCGCGGACGAAATCGGCGAACGCATCGGCGCGGAACGGCGTCTGCGCGACCGCCTCGGCCAGCGCTGCCTGCAGCGCCGGTGCATCCGGCAGTCGCGCCTGGCGCCCGCGCTGGGTGGCGGTGCTGGGCAGGTAGCGCGCCGCGAGGTCGTAACCGGCGATGGCGTGATCGCGCACCAGCGCGTCCAGTTGCGGCCGCAGTTTTTCGCTGGCGCGCAATGCGGTCTCGGCATCGCGTCCGGCAAGCGTGATCACGTAGCGCACGTCGGGCGCGCCGAGCTCGCCGCGCAGATGGGTGTCGCGCGCCATCGCATCGGCCGGTACCGGCGTCAGCTTCGACAGGTCGTTCTGCCAGAAGGCACCCGGCGCGAAGATGGTGACGGCCAGTGCGACCAGTCCGAGCAGCACGAGCGAGATGCGCGGACGCGGCAAGCGCGCGATCTGCGCCCACAGCCGTGCCAGACGCTTCGAGTCGGCGGCGTCGCGCGGCGTCGGGTCGATCAACCACGGCAGAAGAAAACGTGTGGTCAGCGCCGCAGTGGCCAACCCGGTGATGGTGAACACCGCCAGCTGCTTGAGGCCGTCGACGCCCGAGGCAATGAACGTGACGTAGGCGATGCAGGTGGAGGCGACGCCGGTGGCGAGCGTCGGCCACAACGTGCGCGCGCTGTCGCGCGGCGACAGTCCCGCGCGCTGATGGCTGAACAGATGGATCGGATAATCCTGCGCCACGCCGATCAAGGTGAAGCCGAAGGCGACCGTAATGCCGTGCACGCCGTCGAACAGCGCGGCGACCGCGCCGAGCCCGGCGAGCCCGGCGCTGGCCAGCGGGAGGATTCCCCACAGCGGCGCTTTCCAGTTGCGATAGGCAAACCACAGCAGCAGCACCAGCCCGAGCGTGTCGATGGTGCCGATCCAGCCGGCCTCGCGCTGGGTGCGTCCGCCGATCTCGACCGAGAACGCGCCGGGGCCGCTGAGTTCGAGTTTCGCTGCGCTCGCGCCGCGCACCTTGGAAAATGTTTGCTGGATCGCCGTCACCGAGGCCTGCTGTCCGGTCGGATCGAAACCGGGCGCAATGGTTTCGGCGACCAGCAGCGCCTGCTTGCCGGCGCGATCGAACCAGACCTCATGCAGGCGTTGCGGTGCGTTCGCCGGCCGCCAGGACTCGGCGAGCTTCAGCGTTTCCAGCGTCGGATCGGCCGGAATCAGCGGTTCGATCAGCGACGCCGCCGGTGAGCCCAGGTCCTGCACGCGCGCATCAAGCGCGTCGCGCAAGGTCGTGGCGTCGAATCGTTGTGTGTCGAGCGTGTCCGACAGCAGGTAGCGATACGGCAGCAGTCGCGGTGGGATCGCATCGAGCCCGGTATCGCCGTTGGCGACCAGCGCGAACAGCGGGCTGGCCGCGAGTTGCCGGCGCAACGCCTGCGACTGCTGCGCGAGGATGTCGGCGTTGTCGCCCGACAGCCCGATCAGCAGCAGGCGCGATCCTGGGCCTTCGCCGAGTTCGTCCATCAGCAGCTTCTGCGCCGGGGTTTGCGCGGCCGGCATGAACTTGCGCAGGTCGCCACTAAGGTGCAGCTGCTGCCCTACGAGCCACCCGGCGACGAGGAGCACCGCGAGCCAGGCCAGCGCAAGCAGCAGGCGCTGCGTCGAAGTCAGTTCTTTCATTTCAAACGGCCCGCATCTGTATGGCCCGCATCTGTATGGCGTGGGCCGCGGCGGCGGCTTGGGATTTTGCCGCGGAGGTTGTCTGGTCGAGGCGCGGCATGAACTTGCGCAGGTCGCCACCAAGGTGCAGCTGCTTCCCGACCACCCGGTCCGCTGCCGCCAGCAATGCCAGCGCCAGCCGCGTGCGCGATGTCATCGGTGCATGCCGGCGTGGGCCACGTTGTCGTTGCGACAGAGCGCAGCAAGCGCGGCGCTGGTGCTGACGCCGGAGGCATCGCGGGCGGCACCGGCGAGCAACGTGCGCTGTATGTCGCCGGTCTTGGCGGGCGTGGTTTCGATGCAACGCAGTTCGGCGCCGCGGCCGTACAGGGTGATATCACGGACCTTGGCCGCGAACTGCGCGTCCTTGGGCGTCAGCACCATGGTCCAGCGCTGGTGGGTGCCGGCGCTGGCGAGGCGGTAGTGCTGTTCGAGCAGCTGGCGATCGCCCGAGAGCAGCGCGCCGAAGCTGGCCTGCAGGCCAGCGAGTTCCGGCACCCGCGCCAGCGAAAAGCTGCGCGCCGACTTGCCGGCGCGGACGATGCTGACCGTGCCCGACTGGATCGTGGTGGTTTCCGCGTACGGCGTTCGCACTTCGCGGACCAGCGTGTCGTCGACCGGACGCCGGTATTCGCCCTCGATCCGCAGCGGCGTTTTCAGCAGCCTGGAGTCGCGCACCTCGACGAAGGCCGTGCGCGTCGGCGCCGGGCGCGCGAGCCTGGACAGGATCCAGCCGGAATCGACCGCATCGGCAGCGCCTACCGTTTTTGGGACGTCAAGCGCGGCGCAAAACGCTGGAGCGCTCGCCAGCAACATCGCCAGCAGCAGCGTTCGCGACAGGTGCGTCTTGGCGGACGTGCTCGGGCCGGACGGCATCGGAATGTTCCCAGAAGTCATAGAAGTTGAACCAGTTGTAGGGAGCGAGACGCGCGTAATGTTCCAGTCGCGTGGCATAACGCTGGATAAGTGCGACCAGTGCCTGCGGGCGTTCGGCCCGCGGAATGAGCAAACCGTCGCTGAACGATTCGAAAGCCAACTCGTAGTGGTTGCCGCCGCGATACAGCCCGAAGGCCAGCACCACCGGCACGTGCAGCACTGCGGCGATCAGCCAGGGAGCGCGTGGGAAGAGCGCGTCGCGGCCGAGGAACGAGGCGGGCTGTGCGGCCTCGCCAGGCTGGGTGCGATCGACCAGCAGCGCCACCAGATGTCCTGCCGCGACCGCCTGCTGGATCGCCAGCATCAGCGAGGGTCCGTCCTGGCCGGCGTCGATGACGTTGGCCGCGATCACCGGATCCAGCGCGTCCAATAGCTGCGTCATTGCTGCGTTGTGGCCCTTGTCCAGCACCACCCGGATCACGTACTCCGGTCGCGCGCGCGCCAGCACCCGCATCACCTCGAAGCTGCCCAGGTGCGAACCGAACAGGAGCACGCCCTGGCCCTTGTCGAGCTGGGCATGGATATCGTCCAGGCCGTTGAGGGTGAACTCGAACTGCTGCAGCCGGCCGCTGAGCAGGAACACGCGATCCAGGATGGTGGATGCAAAGGTATGGATATGGCGCGCGCCGTCGAGCCAGCGCGTCGGTCGTCCCAACGCGCGTTCCAGATACGCGATCGACGCGCGTCGCTCGGGGCCGCGCAGCAGCAGGAAGTACAGCGTGATCGGCCCCAGCAGCACGCGCGCGACTTTGCGCCCGGCGTGGCGGGCGATGCCGCGGATCAGCCAGATCGCGAACCGGCCGCCACCTTCGGGGCGTTGTTTCCATTGCGCGCTCACGACCGTTTGCCCACCCGGGAGCGCGCTCACGACGCAATGACCTTGCCGCTGGCCCGTCCGTGCAGACCTGTCGGCTGCACAGCAGGCCCACGCCGCGCGCGCGGCCGGCACGAACTGGTTTTCTGCGTAGTGGTCATGCGCAGACCTCACCACTGGCTAGCACTATCTCCCCGCGCAGCACCCGGAAACGCCAGCGCGGCGCTTCCCCGGTGAGAACGACATCGGCAGTCTCATCCGGCAGCAACGGTTGCGCGAACTTCACCTGCGGCAACCGGAGCAGCCCCAGCGGGCCGTGCACGGCCTCGATCGCTTCGAGCACATGCTCCAGCACGACCACTCCGGGCACGATCGGGCGGCCCGGGAAGTGGCCCGCCAGGCTGGGATGATCCGGTGGGATCGAGAATGGGATCGAGACTGGAATCGAAACCTGCATTGCGCAAAAAACGCCTCTGTCGCGACGCAAAGCATGCGTGGCGCGGGGCGCCATCGCAAGCGCGCCGCGCAGACACTTGCTTACCACCCGGTACGCCGTGCCGCCGCGCGCCAGCGACACCCGCCGACTTGCCGCTCTAGATAGCCTTCCGCATATCGACCCTAGTGCGTCACGTCGCGCCAGAAGGCCGGTCCCAGCCTTGCCATGCGCCGCAGGAAATCCAGGAGGCTGTGATCGCGTCCCGGGAAATGGCGCTGGCGGAACGCGAACTCGAGCAGGAAAAAGCCGCCGACAATGCCGTAGTTCAGGATGTTGGCGAACCACGACCATTGCATCGAACTGACCGCGAGCGGGGGAGCGATGCCCATGCCCGCGAGCAGGCCGTTGGGCACTGCCAGCAGCGCCAGCGTCAGGTTGAGCAGCCCCAGCACACCCAGCAGCGCGGCCCAGGATGCGGTCAGCGTGCGGGTATAGCTGCGTAGCTCAGGCGCCAGTTCCGATGCGGGAATCGCATCAAGCCCGGCCACCATCCGGGTGATCAATGGCACCCGACCCTGGCGCAGGGTGCGGCCAAAGCCGTAACTGACCAAGCCGAGGAACGCCACCGGCACCACCAGCAACGGCAACAACGCATAGCCCGAGTGTGCCAGCCAGAACAGGCCGACGCCGAGCCCCACCAGCAGCGCCCAGGCCCAACCGCGCCGCTCCAGCAACGGTCGCAACAACACGATCAGGGCGATGTCGGCAAGCGCGCAGGCGGCCAGCACCCCGTCGCGGCGATCGCTCGCGAGGTGGGCGAGCAACGGATAAACGATTGCCAGCACCACCCGCAGCAGGGCGGTGTGCTTGGCGTTCAGCACGCTGAAGTACGCGCCGACGGCAAGCTCAGAGGGTCTTGTGCTGCTGGACATGCGCGGCCAGCGCACGCAGCGAGGCAAAGATGAGGCGGTTGTCGTCGTTGTCCGAGCGCAGCTGGAAGCCGTAGCGCTTGCTGATTGCCAGCGCCAGTTCCAGCGCATCGATCGAATCCAAGCCCAGGCCGGTGTTGAACAACGGTGCCTCCGGGTCGATGGCGGCGGGCGCGACGTCCTCCAGATTGAGGCATTCGACCAGGAGTTCGGCCAGTTCGCGTTCGGCGTCGGTTTGCGGGGACATTACGGATTCCAGGGCAAGTAAGCACGCCAGAATCCGGCATCGCGCGCCGGCGCGCAACTGGGCGAGGCGCTGCCAATGCCCGCGCCCGTTATCATGCGTGCTCCCAGACGGCACGATGACGCATTCATGATCGATCCCGCTCCCCCGGCTCCGACTTCCGAGGCCCCGGCGGACACTCTGGATACCGCAGCTTCGGACAGTGACGTCTTGGGCTGTGACGCCGCTGACAGCGTCGTCCTCGACACCGACGTCCTGATCATCGGTGGTGGGCCGGCGGGCAGCACCGCGGCCACGTTGCTGGCGCGGCGCGGGCACAAGGTGCTGCTGCTGGAAAAGGAACGCCATCCGCGGTTCCATATCGGCGAGTCGCTGTTGCCGATGAATATCCCGATCCTCGAGCGCCTTGGCGTGCTCGAGCAGGTGCGCGCCATTGGCGTGCTCAAGCGCGGCGCGGATTTTCCGGTCGAGGGCGGCAACTACAATGTGTTCCGCTTCGACCGCGCGCTGCGCAACAGCGCCGGTTACGCGTTCCAGGTCAGGCGCTCGGAATTCGACCAGCTATTGTTCGAGCACGCACGCAGCAACGGCGTCGACGCCCGCGACGGGGTCAAGGTGGAGTGCGTCGAATTCGGTCCGCAAGGACGACCGGCGCTGGTGCATGCGCGCCAGGGCGACCAGCTGTTGACCGTGCGACCGCGCTACGTGATCGATGCCAGCGGCCGCGACGCCTTTCTCGGTAGCAAGCTCGGCCTCAAGCGCCGCAATGCGCGCCATCAGTCGGCCGCGGTGTTCAGCCATTTTCGCGGCGTGCCGCACCGTGAAGGCGACGACGCCGGCAATGTCACGATCTGCCGGCATGCGCATGGCTGGCTGTGGCTGATCCCGTTGACCCATGGCGTGACCAGCGTTGGCGCAGTCTGTTCGCCCGACTACCTCAAGCAGCGCCAGGGTGAAACCGAAGCGTTCCTGATGCGCACGCTCATGTCGGTGGAGGCCGCGCGTGAGCGCATGCAGGACGCGGTGCGGGTGGCGCCAGTGCACGTCACCGGCAACTACGCCTACGACTGCAGCCGGATGAGCGGCCCGGGCTGGGCGCTGCTCGGC
Source organism: Lysobacter sp. (assembly GCA_031359875.1). Taxonomy (GTDB): domain Bacteria; phylum Pseudomonadota; class Gammaproteobacteria; order Xanthomonadales; family Xanthomonadaceae; genus Cognatiluteimonas. The sequence goes on along the minus strand of JANMAO010000127.1, from coordinate 2,189 downwards.
GACGCCTGGACGTTCGTCGACCCGATGTTCTCGTCCGGTGTCTACCTCGCGATGAACAGCGCCGAACTGGGAGCCGAAGCGATCGACGTTGCGCTGCGCGAGCCGGCACGCGAGGCCGCGCTGATGCGCGATCTGGAGCGACTGCTGACCGGCGGCCTCAACGAATTCAAGTGGTTCATCTACCGCTTCACCTCGCCGACGATGAAGCGTCTGTTCGCGGCGCCGCGCAATGTGCTGCAGGTGGAGCAGGCAGTGATCTCGATGCTCGCTGGCGACGTCTTCGGCGCGCGCGCGGTGCTGTGGCGGCTGCGGGTGTTCCGCTTGATCTATGCGGTGACGACGCTGCGCATCGCGCCGACCGCGCTGCGCAGCTGGTGGCAACGCCGACGCGGGATCGCGCAGGACTTTTCCGGCGACACCGTGCAGACGGAAAACCCATGAGCCAGCCACATCCCGGCGCGACCATGTCGGCTTCGCAGTTTGAAGTTGACTACGTCGCAGCCGATTCGCCTTCGACATTGCTCGAGGGTCACGGCGTGCTCGCCGTGTTCGGCTTCGGCGATGCCGCGCCCTCCACCCATGCCGATCCTCGTTACCTGCGCATTCCGCTGCAGCCACATGCCGGGATTGCACCGTACGAGGTGTGGCGCACGGGCGAGCCGGTCGAGCATGGCCGCGACGGTGAAATCTCGTGGGCCAGCAACGGTCAGTTTGCCTTCGGCGTCATCGAGGTCGACGAGTCTCCTGTCAACGGCGCCACCCCGGGCATTGCCGCCGCCGCCGCGCATGCATACGAGCGCTTGACCGCGTTTGTGCGCGAGAGCGGCACGCCGCACCTGTTGCGGATCTGGAATTACCTTGACGCCATCACCCACGGCGACGGCGACGCCGAGCGCTATCGCCAGTTCTGCGTCGGGCGCGCACGCGGCTTGGGCAAGTTCGACCCGGTCATGCTGCCGGCAGCGACGGCGATCGGCCGCTGCGACGATGCCCGCGTGCTGCAGATCTACTGGCTGGCCGCGGCGGCCGCGGGCACGGCGGTCGAGAATCCGCGCCAGGTCAGCGCCTATCGCTACCCGCGCGCCTACGGTCCGCAGCCGCCGAGTTTCGCCCGCGCCATGCTGCCGCCCACCGCGGAGCGCTTGCCGCTGCTGCTGTCGGGCACCGCCAGCGTGGTCGGCCACGCCTCGCAGCACGCCGATGCGCTGCTGGCGCAGCTCGACGAAACCTTCGCCAATTTCGACGCGCTGCTCGATGCCGCACGCCAGTCGCAGCCGGCATTGCCGGCCCGGTTCGGCGCGGGCACCCGGCTGAAGGTCTACGTCCGCGACCGCAGCGACCTGGACATCGTGGCCGCCGCGCTGCAGGCCCGGTTTGGCGATCGTGTCCCGCGCATCGTGCTGCACGCGGCGATCTGCCGGCGCGAGTTGTGCGTGGAGATCGATGGCGTCCACGCTTCTTGAATGCATGCCCTGTGAGTGCATGCCATTTTAATGTGCGCGGCCTGACGCCAGGCTGCGCGGCGACAGGCCGCCGGAAAGCAGGCGGCCACGCCGCCAGTAGCCGGACATGGCGCTCCCGGACCGGCATGCTGGCGCGCAGGCTTTCCCGCCGATGCCGCAACGGAGTGATGCTATGGGTCTGATCAGCGTGGTTTGGGGCATCGTCGCGATGCTGTGGATGCTGCTGGCACTGGTGCCGCTGCTGGGCTGGGCCAACTGGTTCGTGATTCCGTTCGCCGCCGTCGGGATGATCCTCGCCGCCATCGGCGTGATCCTCACCGGGCCCGGCAAGCGCGGCCGCGCCAAGACCGGGCTGGTCCTCAACGGCTTGGTGATCGTCGTGGCGATCGTGCGCCTGCACCTGGGTGGCGGCGTGATCTGAGCGTCAGCGATCCGGCCGCGATGCGGGCAATAAAAAAGGCGGGGTTCGTCATGCGAACCCCGCCTTTCGTTTTAGCGGCGGCAACGTAGCGTTGCCGCCGGTTTGCTGCTTACCAGCCGAAGGCCGCACCTGCGCCGACGGAGGTGTCGTCACCGTTGAAGGCGCCACCGAAGGTCACGACGGCGCGGTCGGACAGGGCGCGCTGGTAGCCGATCGCCAGTGCGTTCTTGCCCTTGTAATTGCCCACGCCGATCGCCATGCGGTTCTGCGTCCGGATGCCAGCCGCCGAAGCGGTCATGTTCGCC
>JANMAO010000115.1:0-23829 GCA_031359875.1 Lysobacter sp. | reverse complement strand
TCCAGTCGAGCAGGCGCCGGCGCTCCTGGTCGACGACGGCCGCGGGCGCGCTTTGCACGAAGGTTTCGCTGGCGAGCTTGCCGCGGCACTTCGCGATTTCGCCATCGACGCGCTTGAGCTCCTTGTCCAGGCGCGTGCGCTCGGCACCCAGGTCGACCAGACCTTCCAGCGGCACCAGCAGCTTGAGATCACCGACGACTGCCGTGGCCGCTGCAGGCGCGTGGCTGGGGTCGACAAGATATTCGATGCGATCGAGTCTGTTGAGGAAGCGCAGCTGCGAGGCAAAGCGTTCAGCGCGCGCCCGGTCGTTGGCGCTGCCATCGGCGAGCAGCAGCGTGACCAGCTTCGCCGGGGCGACGTTGAGTTCACTACGCACCTTCCGCAGCGCAGTGACCATCGCTTTCAGCCACTCCACTTCTGCTTCGACACGCTCGTAGTCGTCCGACACGTACTCTTCCGTATCGAGCATGGATGGGTACGGACGTAGCATGATCGTGGTCTCGGCGATGCCGAGCTTCGGCGCCACCGCTTGCCACAGCTCCTCGGTCACGAATGGAATGAGTGGGTGCAGGAGCGAAAGCAAACGTTCGAGAACGTATAGCAACGTGTGACGGGTGCTATCCGCAGCAATAAGGTCATTGCCATTGAGCGCCGGCTTGGCCAACTCGACGAACCAGTCGCAGAATTGGTTCCAAGCAAATTCGTAAAGGGTCTGCGCTAGAAGGTCGAACCGATATTCGGCGAAATGCTCTGCTGCCGACTCCGCTGTACGGGCTAGGGAGGAAAGGATCCAGCGTTCGGCGTCGGTCTTGGGTTGCGGCACGCCGCTGAACTGCGCACCTTCGGTGTTCATCAGCACGAACCGAGTCGCATTCCACAGCTTGTTGCAGAAGTTCTTGTAGCCCTCGGCGCGGCCCAGGTCGAACTTGATGTCGCGACCGTGGCCGGCAAGCGCGGCCATGGTGAAGCGCAGCGCATCGGCGCCGAAGGCGGGAATGCCGTCGGGGAATTCCTTGCGCGTGGCTTTCTCGATCTTCGGCGCGTCCTTCGGCTGCATCAGGCCGGTCGTGCGCTTGGCGACAAGCTCCTCCAACGAGATGCCGTCGATGATGTCGATCGGGTCGAGGATGTTGCCCTTCGACTTCGACATTTTCTGCCCGTGCGAATCGCGGACGAGACCGGTGATGTAGACGTCATGGAACGGCACTTCGCCAACCAGCCTGTCGGTCATCATGATCATCCGGGCGACCCAGAAGAAGATGATGTCGAAGCCGGTGACCAGCACCGACGACGGCACGAACCTGTCGAAGCCGCGCTCGCGCATCTGCTCTGGATTTGGCCAGCCCATGGTGCTGAACGGCCACAGCGACGACGAGAACCAGGTCTCCAGCACGTCGTTGTCCTGCGACAACGCGACATCGGTGCCCAGCGCATGTTTCGCGCGCACGTCGGATTCATTGCGTCCGACGTAGATCTTGCCTTGCGCGTCGTACCACGCCGGAATGCGATGTCCCCACCAGAGCTGGCGGCTGATGCACCAGTCCTGGATGTTCTCCATCCAGTGACGATAGGTGTTGATCCAGTTGCCCGGGACGAACTTCACCGCTCCGGCTTCCGCGAGTTCGAGCCCGCGCGCACCGAGCGTATCCATCTTCACGAACCACTGGTCGGTGAGATACGGCTCGATCGCCTGGCCGCTGCGATCGCCGCGCGGCACCTGCAGCTTGTGCGGCTTGGTTTCGACCAGCAGGCCGGCGACCTCGAGGTCGGCGAGTACCAGCTTGCGCGCGTCGTACCGGTCGAGGCCCCAATATTTTCCAGGAATACCGATATCACCGGCCATATCTATGACATCGGAAACTTCATGTGCCGGGATCGGGTTCGTTGAACGATTGAGCATGTGCCAATCGGTGTTGCCTACAATCTTGGCTTCCTTGGTAAAGATGTTGATCGGCTGCAGGCCGTGCCGCAGGCCGACCACGTAGTCGTTGAAATCGTGCGCCGGCGTGACTTTCACAGCGCCGGTACCGAACTCACGATCTACGTAATCATCCGCAATAATTGGAACAGGACGATTTGTGATCGGCAATCGAACTTGGCGTTTTTTTGTGACGAGATCGATATAGCGCTCGTCCTCTGGGTGGACCATTACTGCGGTGTCGCCGAGCATGGTTTCTGGGCGCGTTGTTGCAACGACTACATGATCGGGTTCGCCGGGTTGCGGGTCGATCACGTCATAACGAATTGACCAGAGGAAGCCGTCCTCCTCCTCGTTGATGACTTCGAGGTCGGAGATCGCGGTTTTCAGCACCGGGTCCCAGTTGACCAGTCGCTGGCCGCGATAGATCAACGGATCCGGATTGCCGTTTGTATCCTTGTTGTCGTACAGGCGCACGAAGGCTTCGACGACCGCTTCGGCCGCCATCGGATCCATGGTGAACACGCTGCGCGACCAGTCGCCGGACGTACCCAGGCGCCGCATTTGTCGTTCGATGGTGTGGCCGGATTGCTCGCGCCATTCCCAGACCTTTTCAACAAAGCGCTCGCGGCCGAGCGAGTCGCGGGTTTCGTCGTTGCCTTCCAGCTTGAGATTGCGCGACACCACCATCTCGGTGGCGATGCCAGCGTGGTCGGTGCCCATCTGCCACAAGGTGTCGAAGCCGCGCATGCGGTGATAGCGGATCAGCGCGTCCTGCAGCGTGTGCTGGAACGCGTGGCCCATGTGCAAGGTGCCGGTGACGTTCGGTGGCGGCAACAGGATGTTGTACGGCTTGCCCTTGCCGCTGGGCTTGAACACGCCACTGGATTCCCACTGCGCATACAGGCGCGCTTCGAATTGGGTGGGGTCGTAGCCGGGGGCGAGGGTGGTCATCGATGCGTTTGCTTTTGATCGTCATTCCCGCGAAGGCGGGAATCCAGTGACTTTGTCTCGCGTCATCGACACGCTCCCCTCACCCTGCTTCGCTGCGCGAAGCGGTCCCTCTCCCCGCTGCGCGGGGCGAGGGCGGGACTACATGTCGTGTTTCTTCACTTCCAACCCGCGCGCCTTGTACTGCTTCCAGCGCTCGCGCAGCGAGGCGCGCGCGGACTCGTCGGCGGGCACGACTTCCAGCACGCGCTCAAAGCTGCCGTCGACCGCGCCGTCGCGCAGGTTGATCACCAGCGGGCGCATCGCGGCATCGATCTCGGGCGTGGCGATCAGCACCGGCGTCAACTCGTCTTCCTCGTCGCCGGCAATCTGGTGCGGGATGTAGGCATCGTCGCCCATGTCCCACAACATTTCGTCCAGCGCTTCGGCCTGTTCGTCGTCGCGCGCCAGCACCAGCGTCCACAAGTTGGCATCGAACGCCTTGCGTGCGAGTTCGCACACCAGCCGCAGCGGTTCCTCGCGGAAACGGTCCTTGGCGATCAGGTAGAAATCGGCGCGCGGCACCCGATCAGGCCGTGCGGTCGATCAACCACTGCGACAGCAGCCCAACCGGACGGCCGGTGGCCATGCCGCGCTTGCCGTCGTCGTTGGCGACGCCGGCGATGTCCAGGTGCGCCCAGCGCTGGCCTTCGGTGAAGCGCGACAGGAAGCAGCCGGCGGTGATCGCGCCGGCCCAGCGGCCGCCGATGTTGTAGATGTCGGCGAAGGTCGAGTCGAGCATCGACTGGTATTCGTCCCACAACGGCAGGCGCCAGGCGCGATCGAAGGTGTCTTCGCCGGCGGCGAGCAACTCATTGGCCAGGTCGTCGTGCTTGCTCATCAGCCCGAGGGCGAACTTGCCCAGTGCGATAACGCAGGCACCGGTCAGCGTGGCAACGTCGAGCAGCGCCTGCGGCTCGAAGCGTTGCGCGTAGGTCAGCGCGTCGCACAGGATCAGGCGGCCTTCGGCATCGGTGTTGCCGACCTCGATGGTCTTGCCGGACATGCTGGTCAATACGTCGGAGGGACGATAGGCATCGCCGTCGGGCATGTTCTCGACTGCCGGCACGATCACGACCAGGTTGATCGGCAACTGCATGCCAACGGTGGACACGAACGTGCCCATGACCGTGGCCGCGCCGCACATGTCGTACTTCATCTCCTCGATCCCGCCCTGGGTCTTGAGGTTGATGCCGCCGGTGTCGAAGGTGATGCCCTTGCCGACCAGCACGTAGGGTTTGGCATCGCCACCGTTGTTGTATTTCAGGACGATGAGCTTGGGCGGGTTGGCCGAACCCTGCGACACGGCGAGCAGCGAACCCATGCCCAGCTGCTGCATCTGCTCACGCTCGAGCACTTCGCACGAGGCGTTATCGAAGCGACCGGCGAACTCCTGCGCCTGCTGCGCGAGATAGGCGGGATTGCAGATGTTGGGCGGCAGGTTGCCGAGCTCGCGGGTGAATGCCACGCCGGCGGCGATCGCCTTGCCCTGCGCCAGCGCGTGCACGTCGTCGGCGCCGCTGCCGTTGCTTTGAATCGCAAGCGAAACCAGGCCGGTCTCGTCGCGCTTCTTGTTCTTGGCGCCGAGCGTCGCGGTATAGCGATAGCAGGCATGCGCGGTGGCGATCGCGGCCTGGCGGATCTTCCAGGCGGAGTCACGGCCCGGGACCGCGAGTTCGGACAGGGTGAACAACGCGCGCTTCACCGGTCCGGTCTTGAGCGCGCGTGCAGCATCGCCAACCGCCTTGATGTATTGCGGCACGCCGAACTTGGCTTGCTCGCCCAGCCCGACCACGAGCACGCGCGGCGCCTTCAGCCCTGGCAGATCGTGCAGCCAGGCGGCGTTGCCAGTCTTGCCGTTGATATCCCCACGCGCCAGCAACGCCGCCAGCTTGCCGCCGCTGGCCGCATCGATGGCCTGCGCCGCCGGGGTCAGCTGAGCACCTGCGGGGGTGCCATCGGTGAAAGCGCCTACCACGATGCAGTCGACAGCGGAGTCGATGGGAGCGGCACGGTTCAGGGTGAATTCGAGGGACATCGACCAGATTCCAGAGAGTGAAAGGCGTTTGATCCGTACAATCAATCGTGCGCGATACGCCCGATAGCTGGCGTGCACACGATCCGCGCGGCCTCACGCCAACGAAAACGAAGCCCGAAGTCTAAAGCAAGGCTGCTCGATGCCAACCCCACCGATGTCACATTGCCGCTAGTGCCGAGGTCTGATGCTCAAGCTTGACCGTTACCTGTTCCGCGAATTCAGCCAGGCCACGCTCGCCGCGCTGGTGGTGCTGCTGATGGTCAGCCTCGGCGGGATTTTCGCCGATGTCCTGGGGGATGTCGCCCGCGGCCGGGTTCCGGCCGGGATGATGCTGGCCCAGCTTGGGTTGCAGCTGATCCGCTACCTGCCGCTGGTGCTGCCGCTGGGGCTGATGCTGGGGCTGCTGTTGTCGGTGGGCCGGCTGTATCGCGATGCCGAAATGCCGGTGCTCAGTTCGATCGGGATTGGGCCACGTCGCATGCTGCGGCCGCTGCTGCTGCTGGTGGTGCCGGTCGTCACGGTGATTGCGCTGTGCTCGTTGTGGCTGGGCCCGTGGGCCAAGCGCACGTCCGAAGAAATGGTCATCGCGGGCAGCCGCAGCCTGCTGGTCGCGGGCCTGCAGCCGGGCCGCTTTACCGAGCTGCCGGGCGGCGGCGGGGTGGTCTACGTCGGTTCGATGTCAAACGATGGCACCCGCCTGACCCGGATCTTCGTCTACAAGCAGGAGCGCGGGCGGCTCGACGTCACCACCGCCCGCGGCGGCAAACTGTCCTTTGACGGCCAGCGCGGGCGTTACCTGACGCTCGAGGACGGCTTCCGCGTCGAAGGTCCGCTGGAGAGCGGCCGCGACTTCCGCCTGATGCGTTATGCCAGCAACGCGATGCGGATGCCGCAAAGTGAGGAAAAGCGCAGCGACAACGATCCGCAGGCGATGACGACGTCCGCCTTGTTGCGCGACCCGCGCCGCGGGGCGGGTGCGCAGTTCCACTACCGCCTGGCGCCGCCATTGCTGGCGCTGGCCTTCGCCCTGCTGGCGGTGCCGCTGGCGCGCAGCTCGCCGCGGCAGGCGCGCTATGGCCGCATCCTGACGGGCTTCCTCGTATACCTGCTGGGCATGAACATGATGTCGCTCGGCACCGACTGGCTCGGCAGTGGCCGGCTGCCGATGGCGGCGGGCCTGTGGTGGCTGGTATTGCCGATGCTGGCGGTCGCAGTGTGGGTGTACCTGCGCGACGGCCGCATGCGTCGCAGTCGCGTTCCAGGCCAGGGGCGCCCGGCATGAAGCCGTTCCCGAAAATCCATGATCTTTACATCGGCCGGGTGCTGCTCGGCACGGTGCTGCTGAGCTGGGTGGTGCTGCTCGGCATGGACAGCATCGTTGGCGGCGGCGGTGTGCTGGCGGAGGCGAGCGACGTCGGCAAGGGCGATTACACCTTCCCGAAAGCTTTGCTCGACGTCATCTACACGATGCCGCGCCGGGCCTACACCCTGTTTCCGACCGCCGCGGTCATCGGCACCTTGATGGGTCTGGGTCAGCTGGCGGCCAGCTCGGAGCTGACCGCCCTGCGCGCGCTCGGGTTGTCGCGGCGCCGCCTCGGGCTGGCGGTGGCCGCGGCGCTGGCGGTGTTGACGCTGCTGATGGTGGTGAATGGCGAGACCCTGTCTCCATGGAGCCAGCGTCGCGCCGACGCACTGAAGGCCTCGGCCAAGTCCAAGGACATGATCGTCGCCGAGTACTCGGGGCTGTGGGCGCGCGAGGGCGACACCTTCCTCAACGCGCAGACCGGCCAGGAGCGCAACAACGGCAACCAGCGCTGGCTGGAACTGCGCGACGTGCGCTTGTACGAGTTCAATACCGCCGGCCGGCTGGAATCGATTGCACGCGCCGCGAGTGCCGAGCATCGCTCCGGCGGCTGGTTGCTGCACACCGTCAAGCGCACATATTTCGATGCCCGCGCGGTGACCCAGACCGATGTCATGGAAGAACGCTGGAAATCGCAGCTCGACGACACCGCACTCGCCGCGAGCGTCACCCAGCCTACCTATCTGACGTCGAACGACCTGCGCAGTGGCATCCAGTACCGGCAGCGCAATGGCCTGGACGCGAGCGAGTTCGAGGAGAACTACTGGGGACGCTGGTTCTATCCGATCAATGTGCTGGCGTTGTGCCTAGCGGCGATTCCGTTCGCGTTCGGCAGCCTGCGCAGTGGTGGACTGGGCAAGCGCCTGTTCATCGGGATCGTGTTCGCGCTCGGATTCTGGTTGCTGCAGACGCAATTCGTGAAGCTGGCCGGGGTTTATAAATTCGACTACCGGATCGCGTATGCGATCCCGCCGGTGGTGCTGTTGGCGATCTCGTCGGTGTTGTTCCGGCGGCGCAGCGGTTGATCTCCTTCTCCCCGCGCGTTTGCGGGGAGAAGGTGCCAAGGGCGGATGAGGCGCGCTCCCTGCCCGTCATCTCCGTGTAGGCGCGAATCCGGTGACGTTGCTTGCTTTGGAGCAAACGCTTCCGCCGTAGGCGGGTTACTTTTCTTTGCAAGCGCCAAAAGAAAAGTAACCAAAAGAAAGGGCGCTTCCCCGACACAGCTAACTCGCCAAGCGAGTGTCCAAGGGATTTTTCTACGCGACATCCTGTCGCGGAGAAAAACAGCGCACATCCCTGTGCGCTTCCCTCCGGGTCTGCAAGGACTGCGGTTAGCCGGCGTCTTTAGCGGCAACAGCCCAAAGAACGAATCAAAGGGCACGCCGTTTGCGCTTGCTTCCACGTGCAAATGACATCACGAGGCGCCACGCAAGACGCCGTAGGGGCGGTGCACAGGATGTGCATCGTTTTCAGTCGAGCCATGGATGTCGAGTCTGAAAATCCTCGAGGAGAGTGAAAGCTTCTGGTGAGCCCCGTCGGGAAGGCTACTTTCTTTTGGTTACTTTTCTTTGCGGCCTTTCAAAGAAAAGTGACCCGCCAACGGCGGAAGCGTTTGATCAAGATCAAGGCACGCCGCTGAACTTTGCGAGGGCTTAAGGCAAGGGCGGCTCGGACTTTTGCCGGAATGACGGGTCTGCACTGATAAACTCCACTGATCCGGATTCCCAGGCAACGCACCCATGGCCAATCCCACCCCGCACATCGCCACCGCGCCCGCCAACGCGCAGCAGCGCTACGAAGTGCATCGTGCCGATCTGCCGCTGAGCTGTCCGCTGCCGTCGATGGTGTTGTGGAATTCGCATCCGCGCGTGTACCTGCCGGTCGCGCAGGATGGTGGCGAGGCGCAGTGCCCGTATTGCGGCGCGCATTTCGTGCTTGTCGACTGATCACGGCGGCCTGGCGCGTATGGGCCGCCGGTTGACCGTGGTGCAATTGCTGCCGGCGCTGGATGCCGGTGGCGTCGAGCGTTCCACGCTCGAGATCGCCGACGCACTGGTGCAGGCCGGACATCGCGCCATCGTGGTCTCGGCCGGCGGCCGCCTCGTGTCGCAATTACAGGCGCTGGGCGCCGAGCATGTCGCGCTCGATATCGGTCGCAAGTCGCTGGCAACGTTGCGGCATGTTCCGGCACTGCGACGACTGTTCGCGAGGGAGCGCGTCGACATCGTGCATGCGCGCTCGCGATTGCCGGCATGGCTCGCGCGCCTTGCCTTGCGCGGCATGCCTGCGGGAAGCGCGCCGCACTTCGTGACCACCGTGCATGGCCTCAATTCGCCGTCGCGCTACAGTGCGGTGATGACGTCCGGCGAACGCGTCATCTGCGTCTCGCAGACCGTCCGCGCGTACGTGTTACAGCAGTACCCGCGGGTCGATCCCGGCAAGCTCGAGGTGATCGAGCGCGGCATCGACCCGGCCGCCTTTCCGCGCGCACTGCGGCCCGATCCTGGAGCGCGTGCGCGGATTGCTGCATTGCATCCGCAACTCGCCGGCGATGGTCCGCTGCTGCTGCTGCCCGGCCGTGGGACCCGTCTCAAGGGGCATGCCGATGCGCTGCGCCTGCTTTCGCGTTTACGCCGTGATGGCATCGATGCGCGCTTGTGGCTGGTCGGGGCGCGCCAGTCGGAGCGCGGCGCCTATATCGAAGAACTCGAGCGCGAGGCAGCGCAGCTCGACATCGCCGATGCGATCGCGGTGACAGCACCGACCCCCGCGATCGCCGAAGCCTATGCGGCATCGGACCTGGTGCTGCAGCTGTCGCGCAAACCCGAGGCCTTTGGCCGCACGGTGATCGAGGCGCTGTCGGTCGGCCGACCGATCATCGGTTGGGCGCATGGCGGCGTCGGCGAACTGTTGCGCCAGTGGCAGCCGCAGGGTGCGGTTCCGCCATTCGACGAAGAGGGCCTGTTGCGCATCGCACGCGAGTTGCTGGCGCGTCCGCCGCTGCCGCCGGTTACGATGCCCGACAGCTTGCGCGCGATGCAGCAGGCCACGCTCGCCCTTTATGAGCAACTTGCATGATCGATTCCATGGCCGGCACTTCATCAGCAAGCCCGTTGTCGGCAGGCGCTGAGTCTTCCCGCGCGCCGGTCGGCCGGCGCTGGGCGCCGGCATGGGTGCTTGCTTTTGTCGCGCTATGGCCGGCGCCGGGCTACGCCGAAGGCGTGATGGTGCTGGGTGCGCTGGTGGCGATCGCGCGCTTGCTGTGGGTGCGTTTCCGTGGTGGCACGATGCTGTTGAGCGCGCCGGCGTGGGCGCTGACCAGCGCGTTGTTCTGCGCCTACTGGTTGCCGGAAGTGGCGTCGGTGTTCGATGCGATCGACCACGCGCACGCCGTGCACGAAACACTGATCGATCTGCGCTATCTGCCGTTCCTGTGGCTGGTTGCGGCCGCGGTCGCCGACCCGCGTGGACGCCGAATCACCTTTTCCGGTCTCGCCATCATCGTATCGGCGTGGACCCTGGACGCATTGGTGCAAGCGCTCCTGGGAACCAGTCCGTTGTTTTTGGGCATCGACAGCCTCAAACATTTGATCAGCGGTCGCGCGATGTGCCCGGCCAGCGAAGCGGCCACCGTCGATCGCCTCAGCGGTGTGCTGGGTCCCTGCAACCTCAAGCTCGGCGTGGTGCTCGCGAGCCTGTCACCGTTTGCGCTGCATGCGGCCGGCAAACGTTTCGGCAGCATCGGCTGGAGCCTCGCTGCCGCGGCACTGGGCATCGTCATCCTGCTGGCCGGCGCGCGCGCGGCGTGGATCACCTATGCGCTGGTGCTGCTGGTCTCCGGTTGGAGCCTGCTCGGCGCGAAACGGTTGATCGGCGTGTTTGCGTTCGGCGCATTGGCGTTGGGGGTTCTCACCGCCACGGTGCCACAAGTGCGCGAGCGCATCGTGCGCACCACTTACGCGCTGACGGCGGATCAGGCCGGCGTTGACATCGCCCTGTCCGGTCGCGCCCGCATCTGGGGCGCGGCCGCGTGCATGGTGCGCGAACACCCGATCAACGGCGTGGGTGCGGGTGAATTCCGGCTCGCATTCCCGGCTTGTGATCCCGAGCCTGGCGTCATGGCGATCTGGGGCACAGGCCCGGCCCTGCACGCGCACCAGATTCTGCTGGAGATCCTCAGTGAAACCGGCAGCCTGGGCCTGTTGTTCTGGTTCGCGGGCGGAGCTCTGGCGTGGCGCGCGTGGCGCTATGCGCCCATTACGGCGCGCGAGCGCGCACGCCCGGCGATGCTGGCGCTGGTGGTAACGGTGTTTCCGTTCAATACCCATCTGGCCTTCTACTCAAGTTTCTGGGGAGGCGTGATGCTATTGCTGGCCGCGTTGTATGCCGGGAGCCTACTCGGGCGCGGCGTGGATCCCGACGAGGCAGCGAGGATGCCGGATATCACTTGATCCTGGTTAGGGATCCTGGTCAGTGATCCTGGTCAGCGATCCTGGTCAGCGATCCTGGTCAGTTGCCCAGATCGCGGTACACGTCTTGCATGCCATCAGGTCGACGCTTGAAGCGTCGGTGGATCCACAGGTACTGCGCCGGCGCGGCGCGCGCCATCACTTCGATGCCAGCCATCACCCGCGCGGTATCGACGGTGGCATCCGCGGACGGGAATGCGTCGAATGCCGGCCACAGCCGCAACGTGTAGCCGCCATCGGCGCGTCGCGCGTGCTGGAACAACACCACCGCGGCGCCTGAGAGGCGTGCGAGCTGATGGGTGGAAGTCAGGCTGTGCGCCGGCTGGCCGAAGAACGGCACGTGCACGCTATCGCCGCGGCTCGGATCCTGGTCCGGCGCGTACCACAGCAGGCCGCCGCGCTTGAGGTGGCGGACCACGCCGCGCACGTCCTGCTTCGGGAACATCGCGGCGGCGTAACGTGCGCGGCCGCGCAGCACCGCCCACTCCATCGCCGGTTGCCGATAAGGCCGATACATGCCGGCCAGCGGGACGTGATCGCACAGCAGGCGGCCGCAAACTTCGAGCGTCGTGAAGTGTCCGGACACCACGATCACGCCGCGGCCGCCTTCGCGCGCGGCCGCCAGATGTTCCAGGCCCTCCAGCCGCAGGCCGCAACGCAAGGAGGCGATCGAGCCCCACCATGCCCGCGCAAATTCGAACACACCGATGCCGAGCGCGGCGAAGTGCTCGCGCAACCGGGTGTCCTGGGCAGCGGCATCGAGCTCCGGAAAACACAACGCAAGATTGCGCGCGGCAATGGTGCGGCGTGTGCGCAAGGTGACCCGAAGCAACGTCCCCAGTCCGCGTCCGAGCACGCGTTGCAGCGGCCATGGCAGCCAGGCCATTGCGACCAGCAGGCCGACGCCAAGCCAGGTCGCCCAGTTGCGCGGGCCCAGCGGTGGTGACGGCGGTTTGGACACAGGCATGCGTCGATTCTACCGGCGGCGCGCGCGTCGACCGGGAGTCATCGCTCCGCTGCCCGGCTTCGCTATGCTGTCGCGATGCAGGCCGATGCCATCGAGCGGACCGTCGAACGTGTGCTGCGCGGCCTGTATTCGGTGGCGCTGTACGTGCTGGTGCCGATCACGGTCTATCACCTGATCTGGCGTGGCTTCCGCCAGCGTGAGTATTTCCTGCGCTGGAACGAGCGTTACGCCGTGTACGCCGACACGCCGCACGCGGCGACGGTATGGGTGCATGCCGTCTCCGTCGGTGAAGTCAATGCCGCCGCGCCCCTGGTGGACGCGTTGCGCGCCACGCGCCCGGACCTGCAGCTGCTTCTGACCACGATCACCCCCACCGGCTCGGCGCGCGTGCGTGCGCTGTGGGGCGATTCGATCGAGCACGTCTATCTGCCCTACGACCTGCCCGGCGCGGTCGCACGCTTCCTCACCCATTACCGGCCGTACCTGGCACTGATCCTGGAAACCGAACTGTGGCCGAACCTGCTGCTCGGCTGCCGGGATCACGGCGTGCCGGCGTACATCGTCAACGCACGCCTGTCGGAACGCTCGCTGCGCGGCTATCGCGTGCTGAAACCGCTGATCGCGCGTGCCCTGGGCACCGTGCGCAGGGTGCTGGCGCAATCTGCGGCCGATGGCGAACGCTTCGTGCGACTTGGTACCGCGCGCGCGACGATGACGGTCACCGGCAACCTGAAATATGACATCGCCGTGGGCGATGACGGGGCAATGTTCGCCGCGATATTCAGCGAACGCATCGGCGAACGACCGGCGTGGATCGCAGCCAGCACCCATGCCGATGAGGAGGCCGCGGTCATCTCGATCCATCGTCGCCTGCGCGGGCGCTGGCCCGATCTGCTGTTGCTGTGGGCGCCGCGGCATCCGGAACGATTCAAGGCAGTGGCGCAGCAGGCGGTCGATGCCGGTTGGCGCGTGTCGACCCGTCGGCTCACGCAGTGGCCGGATCGCGACGATGCGGTCTTCGTGATCGACACACTGGGCGAGTTGATGCGGTTCTACAGCTGTGCGCAGGTTGCCTTCGTCGGCGGCAGCCTGCAGGAGATCGGGGGCCACAACCTGCTGGAGCCAGCGGCGGTCGGCACCGCGATCGTGAGCGGCCCGCACCTGCATAACTTCAGCGATATTGCCGCACACCTGGGGCAGGCGGGCGCCTTGCGCATCGGCGCCGACGCCGATGCGGTCGGCACGCACATCGCCACCTTGCTGGCCGATGCCGAAGCGCGCGCCTCCATGGTCACGGCGGCACGCGCGTTGGCCGAACAGGGGCGCGGCGCACTGCAGCGCACCCTGGCGGCGATTGCGCCGGACTTGCCGGCACCACCATGACCCGCGATGCGGCGCCTCAGGGTGCGGTATCGCCCGGCGCCAGTTGTGCCTCGGCATTGCTCGTCAGCAGCCGATTGATGTCCTGTACGTCGTTGATGTCCAGGGTGCCGGCCGCCTGTTCCAGCAGCAGCCGGCTTTGCAGGAAGTTGTAGCGCGCCAACGCGAACGCGCGCTCCGCGTTGAACAGGGTCTGCTGGTTGTTCAGCACGTCGAGCACGGTGCGGGTGCCGACTTCCAGCCCGACCTGGGACGCGGAATAAGCGCTGCGCGCGGACACCAGCGCCAGTCGGCGCGCCTCGACTTCGCTGATGCCGGCGACCAGCGTCCGGTAGGCATTGCGGGTGTTGCGGACGAGCGCGCGCTTTTGCTGTTCGAGTTGATCGCTGGCGAGATCGCGCTGGTCGAGTGCCTGGCGCACGCGGGACTGGGTGGCACCGCCGGAAAAGATCGGCACGCTGAGCGTCAGGCCCAGGGTTGGACCGCGATTCGTGCGGTCCGACGGCAGGGTCAGGCCACGGAAGGTGCTGTTGCCGAAGCTCTTGTTGTCGCCGTAGCTGCCGTTGAGGTACAGCGTCGGCCAATGTCCGGCGCGCGCGGTTTCGACATCGGCCTCACTGGACTGCACCTGCAACTGCTTGGCCTTGAGCGCAGGATTATTGTCGATCGCCGCCGCGACCCAGCCGTCGGCATCGTGTTCGGCCGGAAGGGCTGGCTGGAAATCCATCGGTAGCCCCTTGAGGTTGCGCACCGGCGTGCCGGTGATCTCGGCCAGTCCCTGATAGCCATCCTCCAATGCATTGCGGGTCACGATGGTGTTGGCGCGGGCGCCTTCGTACTGCGCACGCGCTTCGTGCACGTCGGTGATCGGCGCGAGGCCGACTTCCAGGCGCTTGCTGGCGAAATCGAACTGCTTCTTCAGCGCGGTCTCCTGCGCTTCCGCCGCCGCCAGCGTCTCGATCGCCACCAGTACGTTGAAATACGCTGCCGAGGTGCGGGTCACCAGTGAATCGCCGGCCGATCGCAGCTGGAAGTCGCTGGCCTGGCCAAGCGCGTTCTGGCTTTTGAGGCGGGTGAAGTTGCTGTGGTCGTAGACCATCTGCCGCAGGTTGAGGCTCAGGTCGCGCGTGGTGGTATCGCTGGAGCTTTGATAATTGAACTGCACCGGCTGACCGGTAACGGGATCGAACTGGGTGCTGGTCGACGAGCCATTGCTGCGTGATTTTTGAACCGACGCGGTACCGTCGAGCTGCGGCAGCAGCAATGCCCGCGCCTGCACCGCGCCTTCGCGCGTTGCCAACCGGGTGGACTCAGCAGCGGACAACTGCGGATCGCCGGCGCGCGCCAGCTGGTAGGTCTGCAGCAGATCCTCGGCATGGGCGCCGGCGGCGGGCAGCAGGGCGACGGCGAGAGCGAGGACGAGAGGGCGGCGCATGGGTGGTCCTTCGGTCAAAACTGGAATGCGGGGGTCGGCGCAGCGCCGACCAGATAGGGGACCACGGTTTCGAACAACGATTCGATGCGCTGGCCGTTGACGGGCTGGTCATCCGCAGGCTGGTGCAGCAGCACCGCCACCATCGCCGGCTCACGGCCGTGAACGCCGAAAAGGCGTCCGCCCGGGCGCAGCCATTGCACGAACTGCGGTGGAATTGCCGCAACCGCACCCGTGATGCAGATCGCATCGAAGCGGCGCTGCGTCTTGTAGTGCAACGCATCAACGGTTTCGACGCGGATATTGCCGTCCAGGCCCTGCTCGGCCAGGCGCACGCGTGCGGCCTCGGCAAGGTCGGGATGGATTTCGAGGCTGAGCACGTCGCGGGCGAGGCGGCCCAGACATGCGGTGATGAAGCCGCTGCCGGTCCCGATTTCCAGCACCTCATCGGTGGGCAGCAAGGCCAGTGATTGCAGCATCCGGCCTTCGACCACCGGCTTGAACATCAACTCGCCATGGCCGATCGGGACCGGCAGGTCGGCATAGGCCAGCGCACGATAGGCAGGTGGCACGAAGGCCTCGCGCGGCAATGCGGACAGCGCCTCGAGCACGCGGATGTCGAGCACGTCCCACGGCCGTACCTGCTGCTCGACCATGGTTTCGCGGGCCTTGGCGTAATCGATTGCAGTCATTGTTTCTGGTCTCGGCATGCGGACTAAACCGGTAAAGCGGCGATTTTAGCGGGCGCAGGTGGCGGGCGTAGCGGTCAATCGGGTGGCGAGCAGCATGGCTGTACTACGACACCGACACTCAGTGCCAGAAGTCAGTAGGCATGAAGGCAGTGGGTTGGACGTCACCGACCCCAAGGCGCTGTGGCTGCGCATCTCAAGGGTCGACTCGACGCGGCGCATACGCGCGCAGGAACAGATCGACCGTGGCGGCGAGATGCGCTTGGGTCTCGCCATTGCAACAAGTGCCGCAACCGAACACCAGCTGTGCATGCGGTTCGCCCTTGAGCAGGCTGAAGAACTGCGAGGACGCACGCGCTACGTCGTCGATCTCCAGCTCGCCATTGGCCACGCGGCAGCGCAGCAGCTCGGCGAAGGCATCCTGCACGCGCTTGGGTCCGGCTTCCCAGAACATCTGCGGAAGCGCGGACTCGGCCATCTGCGGGGTGCACAGGATGCGATGCCCGGCGACCGCCTGGGGCGAACTGATCATGGCGAAGAACGCATGCGCAATCTGCAGCAGGCGCTCGCGCAGGGGGATTTCGGGACGCGCCTCGAACAGCGAGGTCGGCAGTTGCAGCTCGCAATAGGCCTTGGCCGCCGCCGCAAACAGGGTCTCCTTGTCGCCGAAATGGCTGTACACGGTGAGCTTGGAGACGCCAGCCTCGGCCGCGATCTGATCCATGCTGGTGCCGTCGAACCCCTGCGCCGTAAACAGGCGCTTGGCCGCATCCAGGATCGCCGCGCCCTTGCCCAGGTCCTTGGGCCGCCCGGGAGCGGCCGCCTTGGCGGATTTGACTGGGGCTGAAGATCGGGCCATGCAAAGAATACTAGACTAACGGGTTTGTTATATATAGCATACCGCTAAGTGCACTAATTGGCCGTCGGGCTTCGGGATCACGCAATGGCACGCATTCATGGACGGACAGGCGCGAAGACGACGGCGCTGGCGGCGGTCACCGCCGCTCTGCTGCTGGCTGGCTGTGGCCACGACTCGCCGCCGATGGAAACCCCGCAAGCAGTCCTGGTGGCGCATCCGGGCGAGGGCATGCCGACGGCGATCAGCGCCTTTGCCGGCGAAATCCACGCGCGCCGGGAGAGCACCCTGGCGTTCCGCGTTGGCGGCAACCTGATCCGCCGCAGCGTTGATGTCGGCGATCGCGTCAAGCGCGGCGAAGTGCTCGCGGAGCTCGACCCCGGCGACCTGCGTCTGCAGGCCCAGGCGACGCAGGCGCAGCTGGCTGCCGCCGAGGCCGAGCGAGCCCGCGCCGGCGCCGATCGCGCCCGCTACGCAAAACTGGCCGACCAGCAACTGGTCAGCCGCTCCTCACTGGATGCGCAGAACGCCGCCTACGCCGCCGCCGCCGGCCAGGAGCGCGCAATTCGCGCCCAATCCGAGGTTGCCCGTAACCAGTCCGCGTACACGCGATTGCGTGCGCCGCGCGATGGCGTGATCGCGACCCGTGAAGCCGAGGCAGGGCAGGTCGTGGCAGCCGGACAGACGATCTTCACCCTCGCCGGCGATGCCGGGCGCGAGGTCGTGATTGCCCTGCCGGAATCCAGCGTCCGTGATTTCAGCGTCGGCCAGCCGGTGCTGGTCGAACTGTGGAACGTGTCCTCCACCAGCGCGCCGGGCCAACGCCTGCCCGGCACGATCCGCGAGATCGCGCCTGCCGCCGACCCGCAGGCGCGCACCTACGCCGCGCGCGTGACGCTGATTGGCGCGGCGGCGGATGCCGTCGAACTTGGCCAGAGTGCTCGCGTCTATGTGCAGGGTGGCGCTGACCAGGCGCTGGGCATTCCGCTGGCCGCGGTGCAGCGCGGTGGCAACGGCAGCGCGGTATGGGTGGTCGACGCGACCACGCGCAGGCTGCATCTGAGGCCGGTGCGGCTGGGGGCGTTCGGCGCCGACAGCGTGCCGGTGCTGGCGGGGGTTTCGGCCGGCGATTGGATCGTCACCGCCGGCGGGCATTTGCTGCGCGAAGGCCAGTCGGTCGCACCGGTGGATCGCGACAATCGCCCGGTGTTTGCCGCCACCGCGTCGGCAGCGAAGTAACCGCCCATGCCCGCGCACGGCACGCCTGCTTCCAACCTGCCCGATCCCAACGTGCCAGATTCCAACGTGCCAGATCCAGGCAATCGGGGCTTCAACCTGTCGGCATGGGCGTTGCGCAATCGCGCGCTGGTCGTCTACGCGATGCTGGTGCTGGCGGCGATCGGCGCGTGGTCGTACAAGCACCTCGGCCAATCGGAAGACCCGCCGTTCACCTTCAAGGTGATGGTCGTGCGCACGCTGTGGCCGGGCGCGACCGCCGAGGAAGTTTCCCGGCAGGTCACCGAGCGCATCGAAAAACAGCTGATGACCACCGGCCAGTACGAGTTCATCCGTGCGTACTCACGTCCGGGCGAATCCCAGGTGATCTTCGCGGCGCGCGACTCGATGCCGTCGAAGGACATCCCGCAACTCTGGTACCAGGTGCGCAAGAAGGTCGGCGACATCCGCGCCACGTTGCCCGACGGCGTGGTCGGCCCGTTTTTCAACGATGAATTCGGCGATACCTTCGGCAACATCTACGCGCTGACCGGCGAAGGTTTCGATTACGCGGTTTTGAAGGACTACGCCGAACGCATCCAGCTGGAGCTGCAGCGCGTCCCTGACGCCGGCAAGATCGAACTGCTCGGGCTGCAGGACGAGAAGATCTGGATCGAGGTCAGCAATACGCGACTGGCGACGCTCGGCATCCCGTTGTCGGTAGTGAAGGATGCACTCGAGCAGCAGAATGCGGTGACAGCGGCCGGGTTCTTCGAGACTGGCAGCGACCGCGTGCAATTGCGCATCGACGGCGCCTTCGCTTCGGTGCAGGCGATCCGCGATTTCCCGATCCGCGCCGGCGATCGCACCATCCGCCTGGGCGATGTCGCGCAAGTGCATCGCGGCTTCAGCGATCCGGCTGCGCCGAAGATGCGCTTCATGGGCCAGGACGCGATCGGGATTGCCGTCGCCATGAAGGACGGCGGCGACATCCTGAACCTGGGCGACACCCTTGATGGCCAGTTCACCCGTCTGCAGAAAACGTTGCCCGCCGGCATGCAGCTGCGCAAGGTCAGCGACCAGCCCGAAGCGGTGCGCGAGTCGGTTGGCGAGTTCGTGCGCGTGCTCGCCGAAGCGGTCGCCATCGTGCTGCTGGTGAGCTTCTTCTCGCTCGGCTTCCGCACCGGCCTGGTGGTCGCGGTGTCGATCCCACTGGTGCTGGCGATGACCTTCGCCGTGATGCATTACTTCGGCATCGGCCTGCATAAGATTTCGCTCGGTGCGCTGGTGCTCGCGCTGGGGCTGCTGGTCGACGACGCGATCATTGCCGTCGAGATGATGGCGATCAAGATGGAGCAGGGCTTCTCACGATTGAAGGCGGCGAGTTTCGCCTGGGAGACCACGGCATTCCCGATGCTGACCGGCACCCTGGTCACTGCGGCCGGTTTCCTGCCGATCGCAACCGCGGCGTCGTCGACCGGCGAATACACGCGTTCGCTGTTCCAGGTGGTGACGATCGCGCTGGTGGTGTCGTGGATCGCGGCGGTGCTGTTCATTCCCTATCTCGGCGACAAGATGCTGCCGGATCTCGCACACTTACTGCCGCCCAAAGCCGGTTCACTGGTTGCGCGCTGGCGTGCATGGCGTGCACGCCTCGCTGATCGCTGGCCGCAGTACGCCTTCGCGCTGGCGCCGGCCGCCAGCCATGACCCGCATGAGCAAGCCCACGATCCCTACCAGCGTCCGTTCTACCGACGTTTCCGAAGCCTGCTTGGCTGGTGCCTGTCGCATCGCTGGCTGGTGATCGGCGCCACGGTCGCGGTGTTCGTGTTGTCGATCGTGATGTTCCGCTTCGTGCCGCAGCAGTTTTTCCCAGACTCCACCCGCACCGAGCTCATGGTCGACATGGAACTGTCCGAGGGCGCATCGCTGAATGCCACCGGCGCGCAGGCCAGGAAACTCGAAGCGATGCTCAAGGGACACGCGGGCATCGACAACTTCGTCGCCTACGTCGGCACCGGATCGCCGCGCTACTACCTGCCGCTCGACCAGCAGCTGCCGGCGGCGAACTTCGCGCAGTTCGTGGTGCATGCCGAGGACATCGCGGCGCGTGAAGCCGTGCGCGAGTGGCTGATCCGCGATGTGGTGCCGCGTTTCCCGGACCTGCAACTACGCGTGACCCGCCTTGAAAACGGGCCGCCGGTCGGCTATCCGATCCAGTTCCGGGTGTCCGGGGAACACATCAACCAGGTGCGTGCGATCGCGCGCCAGGTCATGGACAAGGTGCGCGCCAATGCGCACGTCGCCAACGTCAACCTTGACTGGGACGAGCCGAGCAAGGTCGTGCGACTGCACATCGACCAGCAGCGTGCGCGCGCACTTGGCATCAGCTCGGCGCAGCTGGCGAAATTCCTGGCGGGCTCACTGTCCGGGCTGCATGTCAGCACCTACCGCGACGGCAATGAGCTGATCGAGGTGCTGCTGCGCGGCGCCGACGACGAGCGCACGCACCTGGAGATGCTCGCCAGCCTTGAGGTGCCGACCGCGAGCGGCAAATCAGTACCGTTGTCGCAGGTCGCCACGCTTGAGGATGGCTTCGAGGACGGCATCATCTGGCATCGCAACCGCCTGCCCACGATCACCGTGCGCGCCGATATCCGCGACGCCCAGCAACCCGCCTCGGTCGCGGCGCAGATCGCGCCGACGCTCGATGGCATCCGAGCGCAATTGCCGGAAGGCTACCTGCTCGAAACCGGTGGCACGGTCGAGGACTCCGCGCGCGGCCAGAACTCGATCGCGGCCGGCTTGCCGTTGTTCCTGATGGTCGTGGTGACGCTGCTGATGCTGCAACTGCGCAGCCTGTCGCGCACGGGCCTGGTGCTGCTGACCGCGCCGTTGGGGTTGATCGGCGTGACGTTGTTCCTGCTGGTGTTCCGGGTGCCGTTCGGGTTCGTGGCGATGCTCGGCACGATCGCGCTGGCCGGGATGATCATGCGCAACTCGGTGATCCTGATCGACCAGATCGAACAGGACATCGCCGTCGGCCACGACCGCTGGCACGCGATCATCGAGGCCACCGTGCGCCGCTTCCGCCCGATCGTGCTGACTGCGCTGGCCGCGATCCTTGCCATGATCCCGCTCTCGGGCAGCGCGTTCTTCGGGCCGATGGCAGTGGCGATCATGGGTGGCCTGACCGTGGCCACGGCGCTGACGCTGCTGTTCCTGCCGGCGCTGTACGCGGCATGGTTCAAGGTGCGGCCGGACGAAATGCGCGCGAGTTGACGATTCACTTTCGCGACCGGGTCGCTCGACGGCTTGTTCCCCTCCCGACTTTCGGGCGGCCCGGTTCGCGATCTTCGTCCATGACGCCTTCCCGCGTTCGGGTCTAGACTCGGGCGGCAAGCGACGACCGGCGCATCCGGTCCAGCAGCAGCGACGACATCCGATCGGAGTGCAGCGGTGAAGCCGACTGATATTCGCAATCCCGATGTTTTCCACAAGGTGGTCGACTGCCAGTGGGCCTGCCCGGCGCACACGCCGGTGCCTGAATACATCCGCCTGATCGCCGCCGGCCGTTACGCCGATGCGTACATGGTCAACTGGGAATCGAACGTGTTCCCCGGGATCCTCGGCCGCACCTGCGACCGCCCCTGCGAGCCGGCGTGCCGGCGCGGGCGGGTCGAGGAAAATAATGGTCCCGCGTCCATGAGCGAGAAACCGGAGCCGGTCGCGATCTGCCGGCTCAAGCGCGTCGCGGCGGACTACAAGGGCGACGTGCGTGCGCGCATGCCAAAGCCCGCGACGACATCGAATGGAAAGCGCATCGCCTGCATCGGCGCGGGCCCCGCATCGCTCACCGTCGCCCGCGACCTCGCGCCGCTGGGCTACCACGTCACCGTGTTCGAGGCGGACGCGAAAGCGGGTGGCTTCATGCGCACGCAGGTGCCACGGTTCCGCCTGCCGGAAGCCGTGATCGACGAGGAAACCGGCTACATCCTCGACCTCGGGGTCGAGTTCATCGGCGGCAGGCGCATCGACTCAATGCGAGCGATGCTCGCCGAAAATCATGACGCGGTCTTCGTCGGCAGCGGTGCGCCGCGCGGACGCGATCTCGATATTCCCGGCCGTAGCGAAGCCGCAGACAAGATCCACGTCGGCCTCGACTGGCTGGCGTCGGTGTATTTCGGCCACGTCACGCAAGTTGGCAAGCGCGTGCTGGTGCTCGGGGGCGGCAACACCGCGATGGATTGCTGTCGCAGCGCGCGCCGTCTCGGCGGCGCCGACGTCAAGGTGATCGTGCGTTCGGGCTTCGACGAGATGAAGGCCAGTCCGTGGGAGAAGGAGGACGCCCAGCACGAAGGCATCCCGATCCTCGACTATCGCGTGCCCAGGAGCTTCGTGCACGAGGGTGGCCAACTCACCGGCATGACCTTCGAGAAGGTCAGTGCCGTCTATGACGAAAACCGCCGCCGCAAGCTCATTGCCACTGGCGAGCCCGATGAATTCATCGCCTGCGACGAAGTGCTGATCGCGGTCGGGCAGGAGAATGCCTTCCCGTGGATCGAGCGCGACTGCGGCATCGCGTTCGACGAATGGGGCATGCCGGTGGTCGACAAGGTCACGTACCAGTCGTCGCTGCCGCACGTACTGTTTGGCGGCGACGCCGCGTTCGGGCCGAAAAACATCATCTGGGCCGTGGCGCACGGGCATTCGGCCGCGATTTCGATCGACAAGCTGCTGCACGGCGAGGACACCCGCGAGCGACCCGACCCAATCGTGCAGCTGTCATCGCAGAAGATGGGCATCCATGAGTGGACCTATGACAACGCGGTGTCGCCGGACGAGCGATTCATCGTGCCGTGGTCGGAGGAGGCGAAGAAGCTCGACAGCATCCAGGTCGAAGTCGAGCTCGGCTTCGACCTCGGGACCGCGCTCAAGGAAACCCAGCGCTGCCTCAACTGCGACGTGCAGACCGTGTTCACCCGCGACAAGTGCATCGAGTGCGATGCCTGCGTCGACATCTGTCCGACCGACTGCATTACCTTCACCGCCAATGACGACGAGCCGCAGCTGCGCAAGCACCTGACCGCGCCGGCGCTGAACCTGGAGCAGGACCTTTACGTGTCCGAACCGCTGAAGACGATGCGGGTGATGGTCAAGGACGAGGACGTCTGCCTGCACTGCAGCCTGTGCGCGGAACGCTGCCCGACTGGCGCCTGGGACATGCAGAAGTTCCTGCTGCTGGAGACGTATGCCGGAACGGGATGCCGCAATCGCAAGGCGAGGGAGGCGGCGTGAACGCGCCCGCGATCCTGTCCGCGATGACGCCGACGCTGGTGGCGGTCAACGACTTCGTCGTCAAGTTCGCCAACGTCAACGGTTCCGGCTCGGCCTCAGCCAACGAACTGTTCGCCAAAGCCATCCTGCGCATGGGCGTGCCGGTCAGTCCGCGCAACATCTTTCCCTCCAACATCCAGGGGCTGCCGACCTGGTACGAGGTGCGCGTGTCCGAGCGCGGCTGGCTCGGTCGGCGCGGTGGCGTCGACCTGATGGTGGCGATGAATCCGCAGACCTGGGACGCCGATCTCGCGGAGATCGAACCCGGCGGCTATCTATTCTACGACAACAGCAAGCCGTTGCCACGCTCGAAGTTCCGCGACGACGTGAACATCATCGGCGTGCCGCTGACCGAGATCTGCAACCGGACTTACGACGATCCCCGCCAGCGTCAGCTGTTCAAGAACATCATGTACATCGGCGCGCTCGGCGCGCTGCTCGACATGGATATCGCCACGATCGAGACGCTCATCGGCGAACAGTACAAGAGCAAACCGAAACTGCTGCCGCCGAACATCGAGGCGTTGCACCTCGGCCGCGACTGGGTGCACGCACACTTGTCCCATCCGATCGGTTTGCGCGTGCAGAAGGCCGATGCCGTCGGCGACCGGATCTTCGTCGAAGGCAATGCCGCTGCCGCGCTCGGCTGTGTCTATGGCGGCGCCACGGTGTGCGCGTGGTATCCGATCACGCCGTCGTCGTCGCTGGCCGAAGCTTTCCAGTCGTATTGCCAGAAATACCGCGTCGATCCGGAGACCGGCGAGAATCGGTTTGCGATCATCCAGGCCGAGGACGAAATCGCGTCGATCGGGATAGTGACTGGCGCTGGCTGGAATGGCGCGCGTGCGTTCACCACCACGGCCGGGCCCGGCATCTCGCTGATGAACGAGTTCATCGGCCTGGCATATTTCGCCGAGATCCCGGTCACCATCATCGACGTGCAGCGCGGCGGGCCGTCCACCGGCATGCCGACGCGCACGCAGCAGTCCGACATCCTCGCCTGCGCCCACGCCTCGCACGGGGATACCAAGCATGTGTTGCTGTTCCCGGAGGATCCGCACGAATGCTTCGAGTTCGCCGCCGCCGCGCTCGACCTCGCCGACCGGCTGCAAACACCAATCTTCGTCATGACCGACCTCGACATCGGCATGAACCAACGGCTATGCGCGCCGTTC
>JANMAO010000046.1:0-7627 GCA_031359875.1 Lysobacter sp. | reverse complement strand
ATTCCCCACTGCTGCCTCCCGTAGGAGTCTGGACCGTGTCTCAGTTCCAGTGTGGCTGATCATCCTCTCAGACCAGCTACGGATCGTCGCCTTGGTGGGCCATTACCCCGCCAACTAGCTAATCCGACATCGGCTCATCTTGTCGCGCGAAGCCCGAAGGTCCTCCGCTTTCACCCTAAGGTCTTATGCGGTATTAGCGTAAGTTTCCCTACGTTATCCCCCACAACAAGGCAGATTCCGATGTATTCCTCACCCGTCCGCCACTCGCCACCCACAGTATTGCTACTGCTGTGCTGCCGTTCGACTTGCATGTGTTAGGCCTGCCGCCAGCGTTCACTCTGAGCCAGGATCAAACTCTTCACTTAAGTTTTTCGGCTTTCCGTCCCGAAGGACGTGGGCCAATTTGTTGAGTGCAGAATCCGTCCAAAGCCCCATTACTACTCGATTACTCGCATTTGCATGCTTTCTTGAATTGCTTTGAGACTGTGTACGAACATCTGCAAATGGACAGTCATCCACCCGCCAGACGCCCGCACAAGTCACCTGCGCACACTGTCAAAGATCGTCGGGAACGGCCTCAGCGCCTGATCCCTTTTGGTCCGTGCCGAAGCACCTGACCGAGCCGCACATCATACCCATCTTTTCGGGAACGTCAACACCTCGTGAGGAGGTTTTTCCGTTCCGCCGGGGCCGCGATCAACTGCCGGCTCAGCAAGGCCGCGCATTGTGCACGGCAACATTCCGTTTGGGAAGGGGGCATTGGACTTGACCTCCAATAGGGCATCGCCGAAGGTCGGCGCACGCCTCCGGAGTCCTGCCATGCGCCTCATCAACAGCCTGTCCACCTGCTGCCTGCTGCTGCTCGCCGGCTGCGCCAACGCCAGCGATTCCTGGGTCGAGCTCGGCGGCAAGCACTATGTGGTCGAAATCGCCGCCACCGACGCCGAACGCGAGCGCGGACTGATGTTTCGCTGCGAGCTTCCTGCCAATCACGGTATGTTGTTCGTGCACGAGCGCCAGGAGTCGCAGGCGTACTGGATGAAGAACACCCGCATCCCGCTGGACATCCTGTATTTCGACAACGCGCGCAAGCTCGTATCGCAGCAACGCGACGTGCCACCGTGCTCGCTCGGCGACGCGTGCCCGCCCTACCCAAGCGAAGCGCCGGCGCGTTACGTATTGGAACTCAATGCCGGGGAAGCCGCACGGCTCGGCTTGCGGAACGGCTCGAAACTGAGCATCGATCCACATATCGCGCCGGCGCATTGAGTCTCCAAGCGATCGGGGCTTGCGCGCAGTGGTGACGGCGGTGCAGGCTGCGGCCATGCGCGCCGGCTTCATCCTTCCCGATTGGAACTCACTCGCAAGGCTCGATGACGACAGCTTGCCGCTGCTCGCGACGGCACTACTGATCGCGCGCGACGAATATCCACAACTCGATGCGGATCTCTACGACACGCTCCTGCAGAGCCATGCCGAGCATTTACGCCGCGAAATCGAGGCGTTGGAGCCATGGCCGCTGAAGATGCAGGCCATCAATCGCCACCTCTTCGACGATCTCGGTTACGCCGGCAACCACGACGAGTATTACGACCCCCGCAACAGCTACCTCAACGAGGTATTCGAGCGTCGTCTCGGCAATCCAATTTCGCTGGCGATGGTGCAGATGGAAGTTGCGCGGCGGCTCGGCGTGCCACTCGACGGCGTGTCATTCCCAGGGCATTTCCTGGTGCGACTACCCATCGACGATGGCGTGCTGGTGATGGATCCGTTCAATCGCGGGCGCCCGCTCGACGAGGACGAGTTGCGCTTGCGCGCCCGCCCCCACCTGGATGGCGAAATGCCGGATGACGAGGCGCTTTACCGGATCCTGAATCCAGCATCACATCGCTCGATGCTGATGCGCATGCTACGCAACCTGCATGGCGTCTATAGCGAAGTGGACGACTGGGAACGTGCCGTTCGCTGTGCCGACCGCATCCTGAAACTGGCACCGGACAATGCCGAGGCACTGCGGGATCGCGGTCTTGGATATTTCAAGCTCGGCCATCGCCATGGTGCACGTGCGGATCTTGGTCGCTACCTGCAACTGCATCCCGAAGCGGCGGATGCCGCCTCGCTGCGCGAACGCGTGGTCGAGATGAGCGGCAGTTCGGCCAGACCAAACTAGCGCCAACCGATTGGGCAGGCACGCTCGTCAATGCGTGCCATTCAGAGCAGCATCATCTCGAAGTCATCCTTGGTCACGCCGCAATCCGGGCAGGTCCATGTATCGGGAATGTCTTCCCAACGCGTGCCCGGGGCGATGCCTTCCTCGGGAAGCCCCGCCGCCTCGTCATAGATGAAACCGCAGACCACGCACATCCAGGTGCGATAGGTCGTAACGCTGGTAACGACTTGGTTCATCACGTGCTGCATGCAATTACGGGCGCCCATTGTCCCACCACCGGGACGCCGCCGGAAGCCGCCGGAAGCCGGATAATGCGCACAACACACTGACGCGGACCCGCATGACCCGGACAGACATAGAACCGATCTGGCCGCGCCGCGGCTCTTTGCTTCGCGGCCTGTACCTGATCACGCCGGACGAGCCCGACAGCGCACGGCTGCTCGCAAGGGTCACGCCACTGCTGCCCCATGTGGCCTGCTTGCAGTACCGCAACAAGACCGCTGCCGGCCCCCTGCGCCGGCAGCAGGCGGATGCATTGCGATCGCTCTGCAGCGACGCCGGCGTGCCGCTCATCATCAACGACGATGCCGCGCTTGCGGTCGCGACCGGCGCCGACGGCGTGCATCTGGGCGAGCGCGACGGCGCGTTCGCCACCGCGCGGGCACTGCTTGGCGTCAACGCGATCATCGGTGTGTCCTGCTACGACGATGC
Organism: Lysobacter sp.; assembly: GCA_031359875.1. Classification (GTDB taxonomy): domain Bacteria; phylum Pseudomonadota; class Gammaproteobacteria; order Xanthomonadales; family Xanthomonadaceae; genus Cognatiluteimonas. The sequence continues at coordinate 4,746 of JANMAO010000046.1, read as the reverse complement.
GGTGCGCGCCCGCAACGCCGTGGCGCAGGGCGCGGATTACGTCGCGTTTGGCGCATTCTTCCCGTCACCCACCAAGCCACGCGCGCGTCGCGCGTCCATTGACCTGCTGCGCGACTCGCGAGTGCCCGGCCTGCTGCAAGTGGCGATCGGCGGGATTACGCCCGACAATGCGCCTGCCTTGATTGCTGCCGGCGCTGACCTGGTCGCGGTGATCAGTGGCGTCTTCGATTCGCCCGATCCACTCGCTGCCGCAATCGCCTATGCCGCCTGCTTCGACTGACCTGCCTTCGACTGACCTGTTTCAACCGAATATCTTCAATCGACCATAGTCAACTGACCCGCCCAATCTACGGAAGTCCATGGACACCAGTCGTTCGCATGCCTTGTTTACCCGCGCGCAAGCGCTGATGCCAGGCGGCGTCAATTCACCGGTGCGCGCGTTCAAGTCGGTCGGTGGCGAACCGTTCTTCGTGCAGCGCGCGGAGGGCGCGTACCTCATCGACGTCGATGGCAATCGCTACGTCGACTACGTCGGCTCGTGGGGCCCGATGATCGTCGGCCATAACCATCCTGCCGTGCTCGATGCGGTGATTCGCACCGCGCGTGATGGCTTGAGCTTCGGCACGCCCAACCCGCTGGAAGTCACGATGGCCGAGACCATCGCGCGACTGGTGCCGAGCTGCGAGATGGTGCGGATGGTCAATTCGGGCACCGAGGCAACCCTGTCGGCGATCCGGCTTGCGCGCGGTGCGACCGGACGTGCGCGCATCGTCAAGTTCGAAGGCTGTTACCACGGCCACGGCGACTCGTTCCTGGTCAAGGCCGGCAGCGGTGCATTGACGTTCGGCGTCCCCACTTCACCCGGCGTCCCAAAAGCCTTGGCTGATCTCACGCTGACACTGCCGTACAACGACTTTGACGCAGCGACCGCGCTGTTCGACGAGTGCGGGGACGACATCGGCGGCCTGATCATCGAGCCCGTCGTCGGCAACGCCAATTGCCTGCCGCCGCGCGACGGTTTCCTGCAACATCTGCGCGAACTGTGTTCCCAGCACGGGACGCTGCTGATCTTCGACGAGGTCATGACCGGTTTTCGGGTCGCGCTCGGCGGTGCGCAAGCGCGGTACGGCGTCACGCCGGACCTCAGCACCTTCGGCAAGATCATCGGTGGCGGCATGCCCGTCGGTGCGTATGGTGGTCGTCGCGCGCTGATGCAGCAGATCGCGCCGAGCGGTCCGATTTACCAGGCCGGCACGCTCAGCGGCAATCCTGTCGCAATGGCCGCGGGACTGGCGATGCTCGAGCTGATCCAGACGCCCGGATTCCATGTTGACCTGGAACAGCGCACGCACGCGCTTTGCGACGGCCTCGAAGCGGCCGCGCGGGACGCCGGCGTCCCGCTGACGACCAACCGCGTCGGCGCGATGTTCGGGCTGTTCTTCAGCAGCGAAAAGATCGACACCTACGCACAGGCGATCGCCTGCGACAGCGCCGCCTTCAACCGCTTCTTCCATGCCATGCTCGCCCGCGGCGTGTACCTCGCGCCCTCGGCGTTCGAGGCCGGTTTCATGACGAGCGCGCATGGCGACGTCGAGATCACGCATACCCTCGATGCCGCACGTGAAGCATTCCGCATCACCCGGGGTTGACGTGATGACTGGATCGAACGAGCTGCATCCCGCGACCCTTGCCGTGCATGCGGGCGCCGAACCGGATCCCGAAACCGGGGCGGTGTCGCCACCGATCCATCTGGCGACGACGTTCAAACACGGGCCGGACGGAGAACGCATTGCCGGCTACGAATACCAGCGCGAAGGCAATCCCACCCAGGATCGCCTGGAAACTGCGCTGGCCGCGCTCGAAGGCGGCGCCGCGGCACTGGCATTCGCCTCGGGCATGGCGGCGATCACGGGACTGCTCGAATCGCTGCCCAACGGCGCACGCGTACTGATTCCGGACGACTGCTACACCGGGCTGCGGTATCTCGCCCGCGAATTCCTGCCCGAACGCGGCATCCATGCGATCGCCGTCGACATGGCCGACCTGCCGGCGGTCGACGCCGCCTGCGCCGAACCAGTCGCAATGATCTGGGCGGAGACCCCTTCCAATCCGCGCTTGAAAGTGAGCGACATCGCGGCACTGGCGGAAATCGCGCACCGACGCGGCGCCCTGCTCGCGTGCGACAACACCTTCGCCACCCCGGTGCTGCAGCGGCCATTGGCCCGCGGCGCCGACGTGGTGATGCATTCGACGACCAAATACTTCGGCGGCCACAGCGACGTACTCGGCGGTGCCCTGGTGTTCGCACAACGCGACGAGCTCTACACGCGCGTCGCCCACCGGCGCCACATCACCGGCGCGGTGCTGGCCCCGTTCAGCGCGTGGCTCACGCTGCGCGGATGCCGCTCGCTGCCGGCGCGGATGGCGCTGCATTGCGCCAACGCCCGCCGACTCGCCGATTTCCTCGCCGCACACCCCGCGGTCGACCGCGTCAACTATCCCGGCATGGCGACACACGCCGGGCACGCCATTGCCGCACTCCAGATGGCGGATTACGGCGCGATGCTGAGCATCGAGGTGCGCGGCGGGCGCGAGGCGGCGCTGCGGGTCGCAGGCAAGCTGCGCCTGTTCACCAACGCGACTTCGCTCGGCGGCTGCGAGTCGCTGGTCGAGCACCGCGCCTCGGTTGAAGGCGGATACCCGATCTCACCGCAGGACCTGCTGCGGATCTCGGTGGGTCTGGAACACGTCGACGACCTGATCGCCGATTTCCGGCAGGCCTTGGATAACGACTTGGCTTAGGCGAATGCGCCTTGAAGGCCGCTATTCGCTTCGGCTCAGAGCCGCGGATGAAATTCACCCGCCCTGCGCTTACCAGGTGCCGGTGTTCGGCATCGACGTCCACGGTTCCTGCGGTGGCAGCGCGTCGCCGAGTTGCAGCAACTCGATCGAGACCAGGTCCGGCGAGCGGACGAATGCCATGTGGCCATCGCGTGGAGGCCGGTTGATCGTAGTGCCCATCGCCTGTAGATGCGCGCAGAGCGCATGGATGTCATCGACCCGAAACGCGAGGTGGCCGAAGTTGCGCGCGCTGCCGTAGTCCTCGGCCGGCGCGCCGGTTGCGGCGGGCCAGTTCCAGGTCAGTTCGATCTCGGCCTCGGGGCTGTCCGCCGCAGCGAGGAACACCAGGGTGAACCTGCCTTGTGGATTCTCCATCCGCCGCGTTTCGCGCAGGCCGAGGCCCTCGCAATAGAAGCGCAGCGACGCCTCGAGATCGCGCACGCGCACCATCGTGTGCAGGTATCGCATCGTTGTACCCTCCGACATCAATCCAGAGCGTCTCAGTCCAGGAACAAATCGGGAAGCAGCCGCTGTGCAGGATCGACGGCGTAGGACGCAAAATCGGTGATACCGGTCTCGCGCAGCACGTCCTCGTCGATCAGGAATTTACCGGAACAGTCGCGCGCGGAGCGCACGAGCACGGCATGCGCGGCGTCGGCCACGATTTCGGGCTTGCGGCACCAAGCCGGATTCACGCCGGGAATCATGTTGATCGCATCGGTGGCGATGACGGTGCGCGGCCACAACGCGTTGACGGCAACGCCCTGCGGCCCGAATTCAGCGGCCAGGCCGAGCGTGACGAAGCTCATACCCATCTTCGCCAGCGTGTAGCCGGTGTGCGCGCCCCACCATTTCGGGTCGAGTGATGGCGGTGGCGCCAGTGTCAGGATGTGCGGATTGGGCGCCTGCAGCAGCCACGGCAGGCACACCTGCGCGCACAGGAAACTGCCGCGCGAATTGACCTGCTGCATGAGGTCGAAGCGCTTCATAGGCGTGTCCAGCGTGCCGCGCAGCCAGATCGCGCTGGCATTGTTGACGAGGATATCGATGCCGCCGAACGCGTCGACCGTGGCCGCGACCGCGGCGCCGACGGCGTCCTCATCGCGGATGTCGCAGCGCAACGCCAGCCCCTGCCCGCCCGCCGCGTCGACTTCCGCGGCGACACTATGGATGGTGCCGGGCAGCTTCGGATTGGCGACCTCGGACTTCGACGCGATTGCGATGTTGGCGCCATCGCGCGCGGCGCGCAGCGCAATCGCACGACCGATGCCGCGCGAGGCGCCGGTGATGAACAGGGTCTTGCCGGACAGGGATGTCATGACGGCTCCTGGAGAAATCTGCATTGAAACTTATGTGTAGAGCCGAGCTTGCTCGGCTACTATTGAGCAAGCCGAGCAAGCTCGGCTCTACAGGGAAATGGCGTGCTCAAGGTTTGGGTCCCTGGCCTTCATTGTCTTCCCATTGCAGGAGCTTGCGCGTCACGAAGCGATACACCGGCTTGCCGGTCGCAAACCAGGCGTCGCGCAGCCACGAGTGTCGTCGCAGCAGGCGGCGCTCGACCGGCGTCAACGCCGCGGGGCAATAGGTGCGCTTGTGCTTGAGCAGGTGCCTCAGATCCTCGCGCGCCAGCAGGCGCATCCAACGTGAGCGCGGAGGGCCGCGGACCGCGAGCTGGAAATCGATCAGCGCCGGCGCGCCGTCATCGAGCACCAGCCAGTTGGCTTCCTTGGCCAGGTCATTGTGGGCAACGCCGCGCCGGTGCAGGGTCTGCAACAGGTGGCGCGCCTCGCGAAAATACGCGACATCACCGCGCGGCGGACGCTGGTACATCGCGGCGCCGGCCATGTAGCTGCGATCGAGCACGCGGCCGTCCCAGCGCAGCAGCCGCGGCGTCGCCGGCATGCC
>JANMAO010000218.1:0-15145 GCA_031359875.1 Lysobacter sp. | reverse complement strand
GGAAGGTCTTGAGCGTCGCCAGCACTACGCCGGCCAGCAGGCCATCGAGCCGGCACCATGTGGGGTAATAGATATCCTCGATGAACCAGTTGCGTTGCGGCTGCAGGGCCGTGTCATGCAGCCAGAGTGCGCTACGCAACGCGATCCCGGCCAGCACCACCCCGACGCAGGCGGCGACCACCTTTCCCAGCGATGGTTTGCGCATCATCCACCACGCCAGCAGCGGGAACAGCAGGTAGAAATGTTCTTCCACGCACAGCGACCAGGCATGCGAGAACGCCTGGTTGGCGGTGTAGTCGATGTTGAAATTGACGATGAACGTGGCGAATTTCCACCACGGCTCCATGCCCGGCTTTTCCCGGAACCCGGGAACGAGCAGGTACAGCGCCAGCACCACCAGGAACGCCGGCAGGATGCGGAACGCGCGGCGCAAATAGAACCCGCGCAGATCCAGGCGCTCGCCGCGGGCCAGCGGCGCCAGCAGCTGGCTGCCGATCAGGAACCCGCTCAGCACGAAGAACAGGTCCACGCCCATCCAGCCGTACCGCGACAGCCAGTCGTAGCCTTCGCCGAGGCCGCCGACGATGAACGAATGGAACAGCATCACCCAGATAATGGCGATGGCGCGCAACAGGTCGAGGCCGGGCATGCGCATGCGGTGTTGACTTCCTTGTTATGGGTTTGACGCGGGTTATTCCAGCGGCTCGTCGCTGAGATAGGTGTAAGCGGTCAATCCCGCTTCCAGCGCGGCATTCAGGCGTTCGGATTCCAGGGCGGGCAACTTTGCCGCCGCCACCTTGTCGCGGTATGCCATGCGCAAGTCCTCCAGCGGGTAACCCACGTAATCCAGCATCACGTCCGTGGTATCGCCACGACGCTGGCGGGACAGCTGGTAACCGTCGCCATCGACGCGCACTTCCACCGCATCGGTATCGCCGAACAGGTTGTGGATGTCGCCGAGGATCTCCTGGTAGGCGCCGACCAGGAAGAAGCCGAGCCGGTAACTCTCGCCGGGCCGCAACGCATGCAACGGCAGTGAGCTGTCGAGGCCCTCGTTCTCGACGTAGGTATCGACCTTGCCATCGGAGTCGCAGGTCATGTCGGCGATCACGCCGCGGCGTTCGGGCCGTTCATTGAGCCGCTCGATCGGCATGATCGGGAACACCTGGTCGATCGCCCAGACGTCCGGGATCGACTCGAACACGCTGAAATTGACGAAGTACTTGTCGACCAGGCGTTCGTTCAATTCATCGAGCAGATCGCGATGGCTTTTTTCGCCGACATCCAGGCGCGTGCGCACCGCATGCGCGATCGCGTAAAACAAATCGTCGATACGCGCGCGCTGGGCGAGGTCGAGCTGGCCGAGCGCGTACAGCGACAGGCCTTCGCCGTGGTGATGCTGCGCTTCGTGGAAGAGTTCCGCCGCCGGACGCGCGTCGAGCTGGTCGTGGATCTCGCGCAGGTGGCGGATCACCGCGGGCTCGTCGGCGTGCGCCGGCGGCACCCGCCCTTCCGGCGCGGCCTCGACCTCGGTGACGTTGGCGACCAGCACCGCGTGGTGCGCGGTCATCGCGCGCCCGCATTCGGTGACGATGCGTGGTGGCGGCAGGCGGTGCAGTTCGCAGGCCTCGGCCAGCGGCTGCACGATGGTGGATGCGTATTGCGCGATGCCGTAGTTGATCGAGCAGTAGCTGCGCGAGCGCGTGCCTTCGTAATCGATGCCGAGACCGCCGCCGACATCCATGTAGCGCACGTTGGCACCGAGCTTGGACAGCTCGACGAAGTAGCGCACCGCCTCGCGCATGCCGTTGGCGATGTCGCGCACGTTGGAGATCTGCGAGCCCATGTGGAAATGCAGCAGGCCGAGTGCGTCGGTCATGCCGGCGGCGCGCAGTTGCTTCCACAGATCAAGCACCTGCCGCGGCGAAAGTCCGAACTTGGCCTTGTCGCCACCGCTGTTCTGCCATTTGCCGGCGCCCAGCGACGCCAGCCGCATGCGCACGCCGAGGCCCGGCTGCACGCCAAGTGCGCGCGCCTCTTCCAGCACCAGCGGCAGCTCCGACGGCTTCTCGATCACGATGAAGGTGTCGAGGCCGAGCTTGCGGCCGATCAGCGCCAGGCGGATGTATTCGCGATCCTTGTAGCCGTTGCACACGATCAGGCCGCCCGGCCGCGACAGCGCCAGGACCGCCATCAGTTCCGGTTTGCTGCCGGCCTCCAGGCCGAAGCCATTGCCCGCGTGTGACGCCAGCGTCCCGGCGACGCCCTGGTGCTGGTTGACCTTGATCGGATACACCGCGGTATAGCCGCCGGCGTAGTCCCAATCGGTTTGCGCCTGCGCGAACGCCGCCTGCAGCTTGTGCAGGCGATCGCCGAGGATGTCGGGGAAACGCACCAGCAGCGGCAACCGGGCGCCGTTGGCACGCGCGGCATCGACCACCTCCGGCAACGCGATCGCCGGGCCCTGCGCGCCGCGCGGGCGCACGACGACGCGACCGGCGGTGTCGACATCGAAATAGCCTTCCGACCAGTGCGGGATCGAATAGGTCTTGCGGGCTTGGTCGAGCGACCAGGCGGTCATGGGCGTACACCTTGCAGGGGAGCGCGCAGTTTAGCGGTCGCGCTTTGCCGGATGTGGACGGCGTGGCCTTTGTAGAGCCGAGCTTGCTCGGCTGCTCTAGGCTCGCCGCCGAAAACCAGCCGAGCAGGCTCGACTCTACAAAAACGACAACGCGGGCTATCGCGCCGCTTCGCTACAATCCGCAACCTACCACCGGGCGATCACGATGACCGACACCACGTGGCACTACGAAAACTTCGAACCCGCCGGCTCCGCCATCGGCTTTCGCATCACCGGCAAGCTCGACGAGGTGCAGTCGCCGTTCCAGAAGATCGAGATCTTCGCCACGACCGATTGGGGCCACCTGATGTTGATCGACGGCGCGGTGATGCTGACCACCCGCGACAACTTCCTGTACCACGAGATGATGTCGCACCCGGCGCTGTTCACCCACGCCGATCCGAGGCACGTCGTCATCATCGGTGGCGGCGACTGCGGCACGCTGCGCGAGGTGCTCAGGCACCCGGGCGTGGAACGCGCAGTGCAGTGCGATATCGACGAGCAGGTCACGCGCATGGCCGAGAAGTGGTTTCCCGAGCTGTGCGATTCCAACCACGATGCGCGCGCGCAGCTGCTGTTCGACGACGGCATCGCCTACATGGCCAACTGCGCGCCGGCCAGTATCGACATCGTGATCGTCGACTCCACCGATCCGGTCGGTCCGGCCGAGGGCCTGTTCAACCAGAATTTTTACGCGTCGTGTTTTCGCGCGCTGAAGGACGACGGCATCCTGGTGCAGCAGTCCGAATCACCGCTGGTGCTGCTGGAGTTGATCAAGGCGATGCGCACCGAGATGCGCAAGGCCGGTTTCACCATCTTCAAGACACTGCCATTCCCGCAGCCGTGTTATCCGACCGGCTGGTGGAGCGCGACACTGGCAAAGAAGGCGGGCGACTTCAAGTTCCGCAAGGTCGATGCGCGCGCGAAGGCATTTGATACCAGGTACTACAGCGCCGACATCCACCATGGCGCACTGACGCTGCCGCCGTTCGTGGCGGCGGCGCTGGGGGATTGACGACGCGGAAGCGATGCCCGGGAAGCGTCGCGGAGAGCGCTACAACGCATCCCCGTCCAGCTCCCCGGTGCGAATGCGCACGGCCCGCTCCAGGTCCCATACGAACACCTTGCCGTCGCCGATCTTGCCGGTGCCGGCGGCCTGCATGATCGCTTCGACCACGGCGTCGGATTGCGCGTCGGTGACGGCGACCTCGAGCTTGATCTTGGGCAGGAAGTCGACCACGTATTCAGCGCCGCGATACAGCTCGGTGTGGCCTTTCTGGCGACCGAAGCCCTTGACCTCGGTCACGGTGATGCCGGCGACGCCGGCTTCGGTCAATGCCTCGCGCACGTCGTCGAGCTTGAACGGCTTGATGATTGCCATCACCATTTTCATCACGAATTCTCCCTGAATAACGGCAGCATAACGCCGGCTTGGATGCGCGTGCCCCGATGAGCTGGCTCCGATGCACGGCTCCATCATGACGTGGCACCATATCCCTCGGGATTCCCTGACAGCCAGCCGCGGCGAGCGCCGACGGCGCGGCCCCGAGGACGCGTCCATGCTGGCCGCACTCTCGCAGGAACCGCCTTGATGAACGCAGCCATGAAAATTGATCTTGCCCACATCGACGAACTCGCCCGCCGCCTGAGCAGCCTGGTGCCCACCGGCCTGCGCGGACATGCCACTGGAGAGCTGCGCGAGGAATTGCAGCAGAATTTCAAGTCGGTGTTGCAGACCGGGCTGGGCAAACTGGACCTGGTCACGCGCGACGAGTTCGACGTGCAGCGCGCGGTGCTGCTGCGCACGCGCGACAAGCTCAATGAACTGCAGCGCGCGCTCGACCGGATCGAAGGGCAGCTCGCCGCCACCACGCAACAACACTGAGTCGCCACCATGGGACTTGCGCTCGTGCACAGCCGTGCACGTGTCGGCGTGCATGCGCCCGCGGTGCGGGTCGAGGTGCATCTGTCCGGCGGCTTGCCGAGGATGTCGATCGTGGGCCTGCCGGAAGCCGCGGTGCGCGAAGCCAAGGATCGTGTGCGGGCGGCGATCCAGTGCGCGCAGTTCGAGTTTCCAGCGCGCGTGATCACGGTCAACCTCGCCCCGGCCGACCTGCCGAAGAATGGCGGCCGCTTTGATCTGGCGATCGCGCTGGGCATCCTGGCCGCCAGCGGTCAGGTGCCGCTCGATGCCTTGCATGAATACGAATTCCTCGGCGAACTTGGTTTGACCGGCGAGTTGCGCGCGATCGACGGCGTGCTGCCGGCGGCGCTCGCGGCGGCCGGGGCTGGTCGCAAACTGATCGTGCCGCTCGGCAACGGCGCCGAAGCCGCGCTGGCGCGCGAGGTCGAGGCCAGCACCGCGCGCACGCTGCTGGAGGTATGCGCCGCGCTGGAGGGCCGCAAGACGTTGCCCGCGGCGATCGCGTCGCCTTCGCGCCGCGTCCCTGGTCCCGACATGAGCGATGTGCGTGGGCAGGTACATGCGCGGCGGGCGCTCGAAGTCGCTGCGGCCGGTGGTCACCACCTGCTGCTGATCGGACCACCAGGCTGCGGCAAGACCCTGCTGGCCTCGCGCCTCACTGGCTTGCTGCCCGAAGCCAGCGAAACCGAGGCGCTCGAAGCCGCGGCGATCGCGTCGGTCAGCGGTCGCGGCCTGGATCCGGCGCGCTGGCGCGAACGCCCCTATCGCAGCCCGCACCACACCGCCAGCGCGGTCGCGCTGGTCGGCGGCGGCGCCGAACCCCGCCCGGGCGAGATCTCGCTGGCGCATAACGGCGTGTTGTTTCTCGACGAGCTGCCGGAATGGGACCGGCGCGCGCTGGAGGTGCTGCGTGAGCCGCTGGAATCGGGGGTGGTCACGATTTCGCGCGCGGCGCGACAGAGCGAATTCCCGGCGCGGTTTCAACTGGTCGCGGCGATGAACCCATGTCCCTGCGGCTGGGCCGGCGATCCCTCGGGACGCTGCCGCTGTCACGCCGATGCGATCGGGCGCTACCGGGCGAAGATTTCCGGGCCGCTGCTGGATCGCATCGACCTGCATGTCGACGTGCCGCGCCTGCCGCCGGCCGAATTGCGGCCGGACGCGCCGGATGGCGAGTCCAGCGATCTCGTGCGCGCGCGCGTCGCCGCCGCGCGCGCGATCCAGCAGGCGCGTTCGGGCAAGGCCAATGCGCAGCTCGGCCAGGCCGAAACCATGGCCACCTGTCGGCTCGCCCCGCATGACCAGGCATTGCTGGAGCGCGCGATCGATGCCATGCAACTGTCAGCGCGTTCGATGCACCGGATCCTGCGGGTGGCGCGCACCATCGCCGATCTCGCCAACAGCCCGCACATCTCCACCGCGCACCTGGGTGAGGCGCTGGGGTATCGGCGGATCGATCGCGGACTGGCCGCGATCGCGGCCTGAGCGGAGGTAAATGGGCAGCGTTCCTTCGCGGGAGCCGTCATGGACACTGCCAATGGGAGTTGCCTGTGCAGGGACGTCGCCTGGGTGCTGACCTTTTCCAGCAAATGGCTGGCGCATTGCCACTGCTCGTCGTGCCGGCGCGCGCATGGCGCGGCCTATGTCACCTGGGTCGGCATGCCTGCGGGCGACGTCGCCATCGTCGATCCGCGGTCGCGCCTGCGCTGGCATGCATCGAGCCCCGGCGCCGAACGTGGTTTCTGTTCGCGGTGTGGCAGCACGCTGTTCTTCCGCTCCTCGCGCTGGCCGGGCGAGCTGCACGTCGCCCATGGCAACCTGCACGATGCCGCCGACCGCAGCCCACAGGCGCACGCCTACTGGGACACCCATGTCGCCTGGGCATCGATCGATCCCGGTGACGGCCTCAAGCGCATTGCCGATCCGAAATCCACCCCGGGCTGAGCCGTCATCGACGCTTGCTAGGATGCGGGGACAGCGACCGGAGGCCGCATTGGACAGCCTGCATGCGATCGACCTGACCTTGCTCGGCGGCGCGCTGCTGATTCTCGCCGGCATCGCCTCGTCGCTGCTGGCGCGGCGCTTCGGCGCGCCGTTGTTGTTGGTGTTCCTGCTGCTCGGGCTGCTGCTCGGCGAGGACGGCCCGGGCGGCATCCACTACAACGACACGCGTTTCACCTTCATGGTCGGGGCGCTGGCGCTGGCGGTGATCCTGTTCGACGGCGGCCTGCGCACGCGTGCGGCGCACGTCCGTGGCAGCGTCTTCCCGGCGCTGGTCCTGGCCAGCCTGGGCGTGGTGATGACGGCGGCGCTGACCGCGCTCGCAGCCTCGAAGCTGCTGCAGTTGCCACCGCTGGAGGCGCTGCTGCTCGGCACGATCCTGGCCTCCACCGATGCCGCCGCGGTGTTCTTCCTGCTGCGCGCCGGCGGCCTGCATCTGGAGCGCCGCAGTGGCGCGACCCTGGAGATCGAGTCGGGCAGCAATGATCCCGCCGCGGTGTTCCTGACCATTGCGCTGACCACCTGGATTGCCGGTGCGCAGGCGATGGACACGTCGGGCGGCGGACAGCTGGCGGGGATCTTGGCGTTGGCGATCAAGCTGGTCTGGGCGGTCGCGCTCGGCCTGGGCCTGGGCTACGCCGGCGGCCGCGCAATCGTCGCCGCACTCAACAAATACACGCTGCCCTCGGGCTTGCATCCATGGCTGGCACTGGCTTCCGCGGTGACGCTGTTCGCGCTCACCAACCTGCTCGGCGGAAGCGGCTATCTCGCGGTGTACCTGGCCGGAATCGTCGTGGCGAACCGGCCGGTGCGCGCGCGCGCCGACGTGCTGGCGGTGCAGGACGCGGCCACCTGGTTCGCGCAGCTGGTGATGTTCCTGCTGCTGGGTTTGTTGGCATCGCCGGCCGCCCTGCTCAAGGTGATGTGGCCGGCGCTCGGCGTCGCGGCGTTCCTGATGTTCGTGGCGCGGCCGCTCGCGGTGGTCCTGTGCCTGCTGCCGTTCCGCTATCGCTGGCAGGAAATGGGGTTCATCAGCTGGGTCGGACTGCGCGGCGCCGTCGGGATCTTCCTCGCCTCGATTCCGCTGCTGGCGGGGCTGCCGCATGCACGGCTGTATTTCAACGTCGCCTTCGTGGTGGTGCTGGTGTCCTTGCTGGTGCAGGGCTGGACGCTGGCGCGCGCCGCGCATCGCTTTGGCGTTGCGGTGCCACGCTCGGACCCCAATACCCGCCGCATCCAGCTGGACCTGCCCGGGCAACTGGAATACGAAATGGTCGGCTATCGCGTCGCCGCCGGCAGCGCGGTGCTGCGCGGTGCGGCACTGCCCGGCCGGGTGCGCCTGGCGATGGTGGTGCGCGACGGACAGGTGCTGTTGCCGGCGGACAGCGGGCCGCTGTCCGCCCAGGACTACGCGTACCTGATTGCGCCCGGCGGGCAGGCGCCGCGGCTGGACTGGTGGTTCGCCGAAGGCGGCGATGCGCACGAGGCCGAGCAGGAAACCTTCGGCCTGTTCGCGTTGCCGGGGGACGTGCCACTGGGGCAGCTGGCCGCGTTCTACGGCCTGTCGATTCCGGCGCGCTTCGCCAGAGCGACCGCAGCGCAGCTGTTTGACGAGCGCTTCGACGCCCAGGCCCAGGTCGGCGACCGTCTCGCGCTGGGTCGCGCGATGCTGGTAGTGCGCAGCCTGGAAGACGAGCGCGTTGTCCGGGTGGGTTTGAAGTTTCCCGGCATCGGCGAGCAGCTGATCACGGGCGGGCCGCAGTAGCGCCACGGCGTGCCAGCCAGCGGCCGGCAATCAATTCCGCACCAGGACCAATACCCCTGCGGACAGGGGCATGGATCACGATGTGTGCCGAGGACCGGCGCAACGGACGCGAGCTGGTGTCAGCGGGCAATTCCGTCGTGGTAGAGCTGCCGATCGGTCTCGCGGACATTGGCTTCGCGCTGGGCGACCGTCTCGCAGTGACGCTGGGCCATGTTGCTGCCGGTCTTGCGCTCGATATGGCAGATCATGCGGCTACCCTCCTGGGCCAGCAGCGTCGCCTTGACCTGGTCGAGCGCGTTCGACAGTTCAACCCGCTGCCCTGGGTTGAGCTGGCTGATGGACGTCACGCCGTCCAGCATGTGGAAGACAGTGTCCTGCGCACCTTCCATCGTCCGGATCGCCGCGGTGTCGAAGCGCGAATATTCGCCCTTGGGATTATCGAGCTTGGCCCGCAGTGCGTGCTGCATCTGCAGGATTTCAGGAACGGTGGTGGCGCCGTCATTGCCGGTAGCCAGGCAGGCACCCCCCACACTGGCGAGCAGCACTCCGCAGAGGATGGAGATGGAGAAATTCAGTTTCATGAGGGTGATGTGTCCAGCCGGAGTGGTCGCGGATGATACCCCAGCACCGTCGCGGGGACAGGCCGGCGTGGCCGGGCAGCAGTGGGCACAAGCGGCGGCAGCCGTGCCGGCGGCATGGATGGCAAATGCTTCTATGCCAACGTCGAGGACTGCGCGCCCTCGGAGGGCCGGACGCGTTGCGCGCAAGCCGGCACCGACTCTATGTAGATTGAATTTGCGCCGAGGTGAGCGAACAAAGCAACGCCCCGGATCCGGGGCGCTGGTGACTTCGGGGAGGAATCAGCTGCCTTGCTTGTATTGCGCGCGCTCATCATTCATGAACTTGTGTGATTCCTCCATGTTCTTCTCGCGCTGGGAGGCCGTTTCACAGCGCACCTGGATCATGTTGCTACCGGTCTTGCGCTCGTGATGGCAGATCTTGCGATCACCTGCGTTCGCCAGCATCGTGGCCCTGATCACCTCCTGTGCATTGAACAGCTGGGTCTTCTGGCCTTCATTGAGTTGATCGAGCGATGTCACGCCCTGGAGCATGCCGAAGATCTTGTCCTGCGCGCTCTCCACCTGACCGACCGCGTCCTGTTTCAGGCCGGAATATTCCCCATGCGGCGCACCGAGCTTGTCGCGCAAGGCGTGCTGGACCTGCAGGATTTCCTGGACGCTCTGGCTTTGGACCGCCGTCCCGGCGAACGCTGCACCAGCCGTGGCCATCAGCAGGCTGGCGCAAGCAGCAAACTTCAGTGATCGGATTTTCATGTCGGCGAAGTGATCGAGTGGTTGGGGGAGGCAGGACAGCACTTCTTGCCTCTGCTGTCATGTGCCGACGCGCGTTGTGCGGATGAACATTCAGGCAGCCGCCGCGGTCCTGGAGACATGAAACTGCGCCTCCTCGGTCGACCCTTTCAATGCCACGGTCGAGGACTGCGCTCCCTGAATGGCCTGCGTCACCGAATCGAAGTAGCCGGTGCCGACTTCGCGCTGGTGCTTGACCGCGGTGAAGCCGCGGTCGGCGGCGGCGAACTCGGCCTGCTGCAGCTCCACGAACGCGCTCATCTGCCGGCGCGCGTAGCCATGCGCCAGGTGGAACATCGAATAGTTGAGCGCGTGGAAGCCGGCCAGAGTGATGAACTGGAACTTGTAGCCCATCGCGGCGAGTTCCTGCTGGAAGGTCGCGATCGTGGCGTCGTCCAGGTGCTGCTTCCAGTTGAAGCTCGGCGAGCAGTTGTAGGCGAGCAGCTTGCCCGGGAACCGCGCGTGGATGGCTTCGGCGAACTGGCGGGCGAAGGCCAGGTCGGGTTTGCCGGTCTCGCACCACACCAGGTCTGCGTAGGGCGCGTACGCCAGCCCGCGTGACACCGCCTGCCCCAGCCCCTTGCGGGTATTGTAGAAGCCTTCGACAGTGCGCTCGCCGGTGCAGAACGGGCGGTCGTTGTCCTCGATTTCGGCGGTAATCAGGTCGGCGGCCTCGGCATCGGTGCGCGCGATGATCAGGGTCGGCACGCCCATGACGTCGGCGGCCAGGCGCGCGGCGACCAGCTTTTCGACCGCCTCGCGCGTGGGCACCAGCACCTTGCCGCCCATGTGCCCGCATTTCTTGACGCTGGCGAGCTGGTCCTCGAAATGCACGCCGGCCGCGCCGGCTTCGATCATCGCCTTCATCAACTCGAACGCATTGAGCACGCCGCCAAAGCCGGCCTCGGCGTCGGCGATGATCGGCTGTAAAAAATCGATGTCGTCGTTGCCTTCGGCGTGATGCAGCTGGTCGGCACGCAACAGGGTGTTGTTGATGCGCTTGACCACCTGCGGTACCGAGTTGGCCGGATACAGCGACTGGTCCGGATACATCTCGCCGGCGAGATTGGCGTCGGCCGCGACCTGCCAACCGGACAGGTAGATCGCCTTGAGTCCGGCCTTGACCTGCTGCATCGCCTGGTTGCCGGTGAGCGCGCCGAGCGCGGCGACGAATTCCGACGTCTGCAATGAACGCCACAGCTTTTCCGCGCCCAGTTTCGCCAGCGAGTGCTCGATCGGCACGGTGCCGCGCAGCCGCACCACGTCTTCGGCGGAGTACGCGCGCTGCACGCCGCTCCAGCGCGGGTTGTTGCTCCAGTCGAGCTTGAGTTGTTCAGCGGTGCGAAGTGAGGTCTTCATGGCGTCGGTCCTTGGCGGTGGGTGGTTGCTGCGGGTGAGCGAGATCGGGTGAAGCGCAATCAGTCGATCAACTCGTAGGCGGGTACGGTCAGGAAATCCTCCAGCGTGGGCAGGTGGGTCAGCACATCGAGCAATGCGATCGCCTCGCGAAGTTTCGAACTTCCGGGGAGCGATCCCTGGGCGGCGAGTCGGCCCGGCAATCCGATCAGCGCACGCTCGAACAAGGCGAAGTCGAGCGGGTTGCCATCGTCCAGATGCAGTCCCGTGCAATGCAGCCATTGCCAGAGTTGCGTGCGCGCGATCTCGGCCGTGGCGGCGTCTTCCATCAATCCGTGGATCGGCACGCAGCCCTGGCCCGCGAGCCAGGCGGCGAGATAACGCACGCAGACCTCGACGTTGTTGTCGAAGCCGGCACGGCTGATGCTGCCGCGCGGCGCTTGCAGCAAGTCATCGCGACGCACCTGCACGTCGACGCGCAACACCTGCTGCTGGTGTGCGGTTGGCATGTGCGCGTCGAAGATGTCGCGTGCCAGCGGGATCAGCGCGGGATGCGCGACCCAGGTGCCGTCGTGGCCGGCCGTGACTTCGCGCAGTTTGTCGGCGCGCACGCGTTCGAGCGCGCGCGCGTTGGCGGCGTCATCGCCCAGGATCGGGATCTGCGCGGCCATCCCGCCCAGCGCATGGGCGCCGCGCCTGTGGCAGGTCTGGATCAGCAGTTCCGAATACGCCCGCAGGAACGGCTGGGTCATCGTCACCTGCGCGCGCTCGGGCAGCACTTTCCCGCGATGCGCACGCAGGGTCTTGAGGTACGAAAAGATGTAATCCCAGCGCCCGCAATTGAGCCCGGCGACGCGCGTGCGCAGTGCGTGCAGGATTTCGTCCATCTCGAATGCCGCCGGCAGCGTTTCGATCAGCACGGTGACCTTCAGCTGCGTCGGCGGCAGTCCGAGCGCGCGTTCGACATGCGCCAGCACGTTGTCCCACAGCGTGGCTTCCTCCATCGACTGCAATTTCGGTAGGTAGAAATACGGTCCGCGATCCTGTGCGGCGAGCACGTGCGCGTTGTGGAAGGCGAACAGGCCGAGGTCGAACAGGCTGGCGCTCATCGGCGCGTCATCGATGAGCACATGCTTCTCGTCGAGGTGCCAGCCGCGTGGGCGCACCATCAGCACCGCCTGTTCGGCGAAGGGCTTCAGCGTGTAGTGCTTGCCGCTGTCCGCGGCGGAGAACGCCAGCGTGCCTGCCACCGCGGCGCGCAGGGCCTGCTGGCCGCCGAGCAGGTTGTCCCAGGTCGGGGACGTGCTGTCCTCGAAATCGGCCATGTACACCTGCGCGCCGGAGTTGAGCGCGTTGATCACCATCTTCGGATCGACCGGGCCGGTGATTTCGACGCGACGGTCGAGCAGCGCGGTGGGCAGCGCCGCGACGCGCCAGGTGCCGGCCCGGATCGGGGCCGTATCGGTGCGGAAGTCGGGCAGGACGCCGTGATCGAATGCGGCCTGGCGCTGGCGACGCGCGGCCAGCCGTGCCTGCCGCTCGGGTTCGAAGCGCCGATGCAATTCGGCCAGGAACACCAGGGCGGCGGGCGTCAGCAGCCGTGTCTGGTCGGGCGCACGGCGCGTGAGCTCGATTCCGTCCGTCCCCACCGCTTGCAGCACTGCCACCATGTCTTGCTCCAGCTCATCAGGAGCATGACCATCCGCGCAAGTACGGTATTTGACAAAACAGTTTTATCAATGCTTATCATTAGTAGAACTTATAACTGGTTTTGCCATGGTCGATCGCAGCCCCGCTGCGCCGCGCTTCGCCTACAAGGCCGATCGCCTGAAGCCGTTGCGGGCGTTCTGCCAGACCGCGCGGCTGGGCTCGGTGTCGCGCGCGGCCGAGGCGCTGTACGTCAGCCAGCCGGCGATCACCCTGCAGTTGCAGGCGCTGGAGCGGGAGCTGGGGATCAAGCTGTTCGAGCGCAGTGGCCGCCGCCTGGTCCCGACCCGCGAGGGCGACACCCTTTACGCCCTGGCGCGGCCCCTGGTCGAGGGCATCGACGGGCTGGACGCGGCCTTCCGCGACCAGCTGCATGGGCTCGACGCCGGTGAGCTCGACGTCGCCGCCGGCAGCTCGACCATCCTGTACCTGCTGCCCGGGATCGTGGAAGCCTTCCGCCAGCGCCAGCCCGACGTGCGCCTGCGCCTGCACAACGTCACCGGCGCCAGCGGGCTGGACCTGCTGCGCTCGGACGTGGTCGATCTCGCGGTTGGCTCGATGCTGGATGTGCCGGCGGACCTGAGCTACGCGCCGGTATACCGGTTCGAGCCGATGCTGATCACGCCGCTGGATCATCCGCTGGTGCACAAGCCCGAGTTGACGCTCCGGGACCTGTCGCCCTATGGCCTGATCCTGCCGCCGCAGCGGCTGACCACCTATCGCATGGTCGACCTGGTATTCCACCGCAATCGCGTGCCGTACACGGTCGCGCTCGAGGTCGGCGGCTGGGAGGTGATCAAGCAGTACGTCGCGATGGGCCTGGGGATTTCGATTGTCACCGCGATCTGCCTGACCGATGCCGACCGCACCCGCGTGGCCGCGCGCTCGCTGGCGGCGTACTTCCCGTCACGCAGTTATGGCGTGGTCATGCGCAAGAGCAAGCAGTTGTCGCCACAGGCGCGTGCGTTCGTCGAGCTGATCCAGCCGCGCCTCGATTGAATCGTGCTGCGAACCGGCACGCCGCGCCGCCGCGCGCCGGGTTACTCGCTTGCTGCTTTGCGTGTGATGTCGACACCATGATGCTTTCCCCGCCACGGTCGGTACCAGTTGCGGATGCGGATGATATCGGCGGCCATGTCGTCAGTCAGGACGAAGGTCGGCCCGATGCCGATGACCTTCTCCGGATAGTGGAAATACGCCGGCAGCACCGGCACGTCGGCGGCTTTGGCAATCTTCCAGAACCCGGTCTTCCAGCGGTCGACCTGTTTGCGTGTGCCTTCCGGCGCCAGCCCGAACCAGAATCGCGGCGTGGCATGGATCATTGCCGCGACCTGTTCGACCACGCCGTGCGCCGCGGTGCGGTCGACCGCGATCACCCCGAGTCGGCGCAACAGTGGACCCAATGGCCACCAGAATAATTCGCGCTTGCCGAGGATCTTGATGTCCAGGCCGAGCGCCAGCTTCGCGGCAAACCCGAAGACCCCGTCCCAGTTGGACGAATGCGGCGCGCCGATCAGCACCAGCTTGGGAATGTCGGGAAAGGCCCCGACCATGCGCCAGCCCCCCAGGCGCAGGATCGTGCGGCCGCACCAGCGCGCGAAGCGATTGGGTCGCACCCGCGGCGCATTTGGCGGCAACGGCAACACGATGTCGGCGCCGGCTTCGGCCGCGCGCTTCCCGGCGCTCGCTGCGTCGGCCCGTTCGTCGGCCATGTGCTCCTCGCCTAATCCCACTCGCGCTGGGTGCGCCCGCGCTTGATCGTACTGCGTTCGCGCTTGGCACCGAGGCGCCGCTCCTTTGAGCCGCGGGTGGGGCGGGTGGCGAGCCGCGGTTTCGGCGCATGCAGGCCGCTGGCGATGAACACCGCCAGGCGATCGCGCGCGTCCTCGCGATTGCGCTCCTGGGTGCGGAAGCGTTGGGCGCTGATCACGAACACGCCGTCTCCGGTCAGGCGCCGATCGCGCTTGTGCAGCAGGCGTTCGCGCACCGGCTCGGGCAGCGACGGCGAATTGGCGACGTCGAAACGCAGCTCGACCGCGGTCGCGACCTTGTTGACGTTCTGCCCGCCCGGGCCCCTCGCGCGCACGAAGCGCTCGATCAGTTCGTCGTCGGCGATGGCCAGGTTGTCGGCAATGTCCAGCATTCGCGGATTATGCGGGCAGGGCGAACAGCTGCAGCGCACGTTCGAATTCGGCGTCCACCGGCGCAACGGCCACCAGCTGGTCGCCACTGAATGGATGCACGAACGCCAGCCGCTGTGCGTGCAGCAGCATGCGATGCACGCCGAGCATGCGGAAAGTGCGATTGTGGCGGCCGTCGCCATGGCTGCTGTCGCCGATCAGGTGATGCGAGACATGCTTGAGGTGGCGGCGGATCTGGCGGAAGCGGCCGCTCTCGGGCTG
>JANMAO010000034.1:0-32405 GCA_031359875.1 Lysobacter sp. | reverse complement strand
GCTCGGTCGGATCGCTCGTGGGCGCCGCCAACGCCGCGGACGACGCCACGCCCAACGTCAAGGCCACACCCCAGGACAACGCACGCAATGCCATCAGTTGCTCCATTTGTTCGCCAGTCGTTGTGTCGATGATTGCACAGGAGGCGACGCTATCAGGCAGCGCATCCGCTGCAGGCAACATGAGACGAGCGGGGCTGGCCAAGATTGCCCTGCGCCGATCAATCGTCCGGTGATCCGTAACGCAGCCAGCGTTCGGCGGGGTCGTATTCGGAAAACATGCGGACGTTGATGCCCACCCCGCGCCCGAAGATTTCGGCATGTTCGACGGCCGGCATGAACTCCACCGTAGGCTCGATCACGGCGACACGGTCGAAGTTCTTCGCCTCGTCCCGAAAGAGCAGTACCAGCTCCGCCAACTCGGCCTGACTGGCCGGCTGGCCCTTTTTGCGGTCGGTCACCAGCAGCTTGCGCGCACCACGCACGCGCGCTTCGGCCGCAATGGCCCGCCAATAGGCGATTCGGATTTCCTGGGCGTCGATGTCGCCGCTTACCTCCACCCAGAGGAGATCGTCGCGCGTAGTGAACCGCACGTCATAGCCCGGATGGTGCAGGTGCTGGGTGGTGGACATGGCGAATGGCCTGGCCAGTGGATCGAATATCGGACTCGCTACGCACCCGGCAGCAAGGCGCGACTATCACTACAGGTTACGCAGCCGTCGACCGCAGGCGGACACACGAGCACTGGCCGCCTGATCGATGTGTGTCAACGCAACTGGCTGTCCTTGCTGCCACGCCTGTTGTAACCGCTGACACCGCCCTGCCCGAGGTCGTGAGCCTCCTGGCAAGACACGCACAGCCGCACCCCCGGCACCGCCTTGCGCCGCGCCTCCGGGATTTCGACATCGCATTGTTCGCAGTGCGTCAGCCCAGGACCCTGCGGCAGCTGGCTGCGGGCTCGCTCGATCGCATCCTTGATGGTGGCGTCGATCTGGTCCTGCACGGCGCCTTCTTTTGCCCAGCCGGTTGCCATGGGTGTCTCCGCAAAAAGGTTCTCGGGTGCACTCCGAGGATAACGGCAGAAGAGTGAATGAACCTGGTGCGTCCGCCAGGCTGATCGAAGTCGGCGAATAAATGAACCTGACTGCGGATTGCGCTGCATGTCAGTTGGAAATTGACAACGTGTCGCGCTGCTCCCGGGACTGATCAAAGAATTCTGCAGCTCCATTGACTCGATCAACACGCCGCCCCAGCCCGTATTTCCTGTCGAGTTAGCAATTGGAAAACATCGCGGTCATCGCCGTATAACGTTCGTCGGCGCACGCTTCCCGTTCCCCCCAAACGGAGCATTCAAGATGGCAGTCAACCCCATTCCCACTGGTTACCACAGCATTACACCGTCATTCGTGGTGGATAACGCCACCAAGGCGTTGGCCTTTTATCGCGATGCACTGGGTGCCAAGGAACTTTATCGCCTGCCGATAGGCGAGAAAATCGGCCATGCCGAAATACAGATCGGCGATTCCCGCTTGATGCTGTCGGATGAAAATCCGCAGTGGGATGCACTGGGTCCGAAAACCCGCGGCGGCGCAACCGGCAGTTTCATGGTCTATGTCCCCGACGCGGATGCCGCCGTCGAGCGCGCGGTAAAAGCCGGCGCCACGCTGGTCCAGCCGGTCCAGAACCAGTTCTGGGGCGACCGGATGGGGACCGTTGTCGATCCCTTTGGCCACAAGTGGATGCTCGGCACGCATGTGGAAGATGTCAGCGAGGAGGAGATGAAGCGGCGCGGTGAACAGTGGGCCAAGTCGCAACCGACTAACTGACGCGCCAAGCTACTGACGCGCCAAGTTCAAGTTGAAGAAGGGGACGGAAGACTGTTGTCTCCGTCCCCTTATTGCTGCCCCGAAGTCAGCGACCGGATGATTTACCGGATGATTCACTTTCCCTCGTCATTGCTACCGCTTCATTGTGCGGGTGCGACGGCGGCTTCGGCGCGGATGTCCGGATCGCCGAGGTGCTCGGACTTCCACACCATTGAGCGGTGAATGCGATTCCAGCCGCTCGGGTGATCGAAGAACACGAATTCCTCCACCGGTCCAGGACGCATCTTTCGATACTCGGACAGTTGCACGGCCGCCTGCGCAAAGCCGTCGGGCTGACGTGCGGCATTCAGGCCGAACATATCGGCCTCGGCCTCCATGCCGCGGGTGATCGTATTGTTCACCGGTGTCATGAAGAAACTGAAGATCGCGAACAGCGCCGCTATCAGCGGCAGGCCCGCGACGTCACCGACGCCGCGAATTCCCCAGCGCTGTCCCCAGCGCCGCTCGGCCTGGCTGAAACCCCAGGCCACCAGCGCGAAACCCACCACGAAGACAAGGCCGAAAAACACCACGCCCTTGTACACATGATTGAGAACGTAGTGGCCCATTTCGTGGCCGAGCACGGCCTTGATCTCACTCGGAGTACTGCGGTTCAGCAGGTTGTCGTTGAGGCTGATGCGGGTGGTGTTGAACATGCCACTGACGTTGGCGCTGATGCGCTTGCTCTGCCGTGACGCGTCAAACCAGTACACGTCGGTCGCGGGGATCCCGTTGGCCCGCGCCATCGACAGGATCTGCGCCTTGAGCGGGGTGTCGGGCAATGATTTGTAGGTGTTGAACAGCGGCGCGATGTACACCGGCGCGATGGTCGAAACGAACATGACGAACAAGACGGCCACGCCTGCGCCCCACAGCCACCAGGTGCGCGGTGCCTTGCGGATCACCGCATAGATGACCACCAGCGCCACCGTACCCAGGATCAGCGCGACCAGCAGCCCCTTGGCCTGGTCGCCCATCCACTGGGCGAAGTCCTGCGTGGACAGACCGTACTTGTGCTCACGCACGAAGCCTTCGTAGATTGTCCACGGCAGCATGAGGAGCGTTGTCAGCACGATGTATTGCACGGCATAAATCGCGGTCTGCAGCCAGCGGAACCGCGTCAGGTACTCGGCGAAGTCACGCATGCGAGCCGATAGCCGCGTGCCCAGCAGCAGCCATGCAAGCCCCAGCGCTACCAGGACGTCCCAGAGCAGCAGCCAGTAGCCGCCCTCGAAGTAAGCGTCGGAATTCGCGCGTTGTTGCGGCGACAACTGCGCCATGAACGCGTTGGTGGTGGCATCCACGTCGAAATGCGTCGTGCTGGCAGATGCGGGCCTGGATACGGATGTGGCAGGCGCCGCCTCGGCGACGCCCGTGATTGGTGTGGCTTTGGCAAAGGTCGCTCCCAGCATCAGGACAACCGCCAGCAGGATGGCGAGAACAGGTTTCATGGATGGCTTCCCGTGAAGAGTCGCAAACGTACTGGAACCTGTGCAGGTTCGCCAGCGGATCTGCGTGCAGGACGCCGTCAACGCAGCGGGCTGCCCCACTACGAGCGCCAATGGTAGTCATCCCATTGTCGACATTGAAATGATTCGGCGCGCGTGAACGGCGCCGCCTTGGACCTGTTCCGCGCCGGCGATTGTAGTCCCCGGTCTGCGGCCCAGCCTCGACACGATCATCATGTCGCCGCGAGGCATCGGGCCAGACGTCGCGCGCCCAGGAATGCTATCCGCTGCAACCGCCACAACAGGTGGACGGAAGCTGGATCACCTGATCCGGCGCCAAGGCGTATCCCGCCTGGTTGACCAACACGATCAACCCGGCTGCGTCTACTGCCGCTGCAACACGCAACATATCGCCGGCCGGAGCGATGTCGACCAGCGCCGATGGGTCCACCGTACGCACCGCATCCAGGATGACGTCTACATCGGGCGCCCAGCCGGTCGTCTTGACATGAAACTCCATGGACCATCCTCATCGCAGGGCGTCATCAAGACGCCGGAGACCGCATGGTTCCCGAGGCCAGCGTGCGCCGCCATGACCTCGGTCAAGAACATGGGCGTGACGGCAATGACCGCTAGCCATCACTCGCATCGGCTACGCCACCCCGCGCCCATCACAAGGGTTAACGCCGGACGCAGATACTTTCGTCCCCAGTCCTTCCTGGCGCTTCGATCCGCGCCCAATCCCGGAGCAATCACCCATGCACACCCCGCAGGAACTCGAAGGCAAGTTGTGGAAAGCCATCCAGTCCGACAGGACGCTGATGCTGGGCCTGGATGGCGTCGAGGACGGCCATGCGCGTCCGATGACAGCGCTGATCGAAGGCGAGCGTGGGCCGATCTGGTTCTTCACCGTCCAGGACAGCGCGCTGGCGCAGCACCTGCGCCAGGGCCACCGCGCGATCGCAGCCTTCAGTTCCAAGGGACATGACCTGTTCGCCAGCATCAAGGGCACGCTCACCCTGGACAACGACCGCGCCGTCATCGACCGCCTGTGGAATCCGTTCGTAGCCGCCTGGTACGAAGGCGGCAAGGACGACCCGAAGGTCGCGCTCCTGCGCCTGGACGCCGAGCACGCGCAGATCTGGTTGAATGCGTCGAGTGTGCTCGCCGGCGTCAAGATCATGCTCGGCGTCGACCCGAAACAGAGCTACCCGGACAACGTCGCTGACATCGACCTGCGTTGATGTCGAACCGCATTGATTCGACAGGTGCGGCGGGCGATGCCAATCCTCATCGACTCCTTCCGACGACGGCGTCGCCCACGCGCGGTTCCGGCGCGACCTTGATCTTCGCGGCGCTTGTCCTGCTTGGTGGCTGCTCCATGCCGGAGCAGGTCCAGCAGCGAACCCCTGCCGAAGTCCGCGCTCAACTCGTGCGCCTGCTTCCGCCAAATACTTCGGATCGCAAGGGCTGGGCGACCGATATCCATGCGGCATTCGCGGTCCTCGGCATCGAGCCCACCACGCAGAACCTCTGCTCCGCACTGGCAGTCACCGAACAGGAATCTGGCTTCACCACCATCCCCGTGGTGCCGGGGTTGGCGAAGATCGCGCGCGACGAAATCTATCGTCGCGCCGAGGAACATGGCGTCCCGCAGTTGATCGTGCGTGGCGCCCTGATGTTCTCGTCGCACAACGGCAAGAGTTATGACGAGCAACTCGCGAATGTGCGCACCGAGCAGGATCTGAGCCGGATCTACGAGGAATTCATCGGCTCGGTGCCGCTGGGCAGGCGGCTGTTGGCGGGCGACAACCCGGTACATACCGCCGGGCCGATGCAGGTCAGCGTCGCGTTCGCGGAACAGTACGCGCGCGTGCAACCCTATCCCTACCCGGTCACCGGATCGATCCGCCATGAAGTGTTTACGCGGCGCGGAGGAATGTACTTCGGCGTCGCCCATCTGCTCGGATATCCGGCCGCGTATGCGCAGCCGCTGTATCGCTTCGCCGATTTCAACGCCGGCTGGTACGCCAGCCGCAACGCGGCCTTTCAACAGGCGGTGAGTCTCGCGTCAGGCATCCCGATCGCGCTCGACGGGGACCTGGTCCGCTACAACGCCAGGCGCGGCGCAAACCCGGTCGGCGCCACGGAAGTGGCAGTCCGGTCGCTGGCCCCCTCCCTCGATCTGAGCGACGCCCAGATCCACCGCGCATTGCAGAAGGGCGAGAGCGCCGGCTTCGATCAGTCCACGCTGTACGAGCGCGTATTCGCACTCGCCGAACAGCGCGAACGCCGACCGCTTCCGCGCGCGGTGGTGCCACGCATCCACTTGGCGAGTCCGAAGATCACGCGCAGGCTCACCACCGACTGGTACGCGAGCCGGGTCGACCAGCGTTACCGACGCTGCATGGCCAAAGCATCAGCGGGCTGAGGATCCACTGGCGCCCACAAGAAGGCTCCGCTGCATTCGGGTGGCCGGACGGCTAAGGCAAGCGCGTTGATGGTTGCGCAACCTGACGGTGGAGGTCGGTCATCCGTCGGGGCATTGGACGATTCACCACTTCTGGAGTACGCCATGCAGCGCATTCCCTGTTTCAGCCTGGGCTGGGCGGTGTCCGTTGCGCGATCGTAGGTCGCCGACCACACATGCGAGCTGTCGGACGTGCGGATGAGCTGCACGGTGATGCGCACCATCGCGCCGGATTTGCGCACGCTGCCTTCCAGCACGTGGGACACGTTCAGGACCCTGGCGATGGTCGTGACATCGACCGCTTTTCCCTTGAACGAGAACGGTCGAACGCCGGAAAGCCTATCGACGCCGCCTGTACGGCCAGCCACGCGACGACCAGATAGGCCGCCCGACCCTGAAGACCTTGCGACGCTTGAGTTCGGCAACCAGTGACATTCCGCCCGCCCGATGGGCCGCACCCAGGACGCGGCCAGCCCGTCACCGGGCATGCCAGCAATACCGGGGAAAGGCGGAAAATGTGGCCAGCCGCACCGATGTTGCCGGCTTGCGACCGCTGCGGCTCCATGCAGCTGACCATCCTGGTTGGACGAGGCATGCGGCGGGCCGGCGGCGCCGCTGTCCCGAGCGGTCGCTCATCTGCGTAACTACATCAGTTGGGGTCGCCCTTCGGCCACCGCGATTCGACCAGAGGATCCGGATGCGCTACCGCGCCTTTATCAGCTATAGCCACAAGGACGCACGCTGGGCCGGCTGGTTGCATCGAAGCCTGGAGGGTTATCGCGTCCCCACCCGCCTGCGCGGCAGCCGCGGCGAGTTCGGTCCGCTGCCCGATCGGTTGCTGCCGATTTTTCGTGACCGCGAGGACCTGGCGAGCGCTGGAAAACTCGGCCCGAAGATCCAGGACGCACTGGCCGATTCCGAAGCGCTGATCGTGATCTGTTCGCCCGATGCCGTGCGCTCGCCATGGGTCAACGAGGAAGTTCTCCGCTTCAAGCGCACCGGTCGCGCCAACCGCATCTATTGCCTGATCGTCGGCGGCGAACCACATGTCGGCGACGAGCGCGAATGTTTCGTGCGTGCACTGCGCTTTGAACTCGATGCCGATGGCGAACTCGGAACGCAAGCGGCCGAACCGATCGCCGCGGACGTGCGACCCGGCAAGGACGGCAAGGCGCTGGCGCGGCTGAAGCTGCTGTCGGGCCTGCTGGGCGTCAACCTGGATACCTTGCGGCAACGGGAGGCGTCACGACGCCAGCGTCGATTGCTCGCCATCACCACGCTCGCGCTGCTGGTGATGATGCTGACCAGTTTCCTGGCCGTGCAGGCGGTGATCGCCCGGCACGCGGCCGAGCGACGGCAGAAGCAGGCGGAGGCACTGGTCGATTTCATGCTCGGCAACCTCACCGACAAGCTTGCGCAGGTGTCGCGACTGGACATCCTGGTGGCGGTGAATGATCAGGCGATGGCCTACTTCCAGACGCTGCCGACCACCGATGTCACCGACCAGTCGCTGGAACAGCGCGCCAAGGCGCTGGTGAAGATCGGCAACGTCCGGCTTGACCAGGGCCATCTGCCGCAGGCGCTGCAGACTTACGAGGCCGCTGCCGCACTCGCGGCGAAACTCGCGCGGGCCGCCCCTGCCGATATCGATCGGCAACTGGCGTATGCCGATATCCTCGCCTTCATCGGCACCACCCATTGGTACCAGGGCGAGCTCGATCAGGCCCAGGTCGGTTTCGAAGCAGCGCAAGGCGTGTTGCTTCGGATCCAGGCGCTGGCGCCGGCGAACCCGCGGTTGCTGTTCCAGCTGTCCACCATCGACAACAACATCGGTCATGTGCTGGAAGGACGCGGTCGCGTGGAGCAGGCCCTGGTGCAATACCAGAGCATGCTCAAGCTTTCCCAGGCGCTCGTGCGGATCGACCATCGCAACCGCGACTGGATCGCGCAGTTGGGATTGGCACACAACAACCTGGCCAAGATGGCGTTGCTGCGCGGTGACCTGGCAACCGCAGTGGCCGAATACCAGGCCGACGTCGACATCGAGGCCGACCTCGTGGGTCGCGATCCCCAGGACAACGCACAGGCAGAAAAACTGGTGCTGTCGCGCGCCGCGCTCGGGCGAACCATGGCCCTGACTGGCGAAGTCGATGCGGGGATCACGCACCTGCGCCAGGCCGAGGATGGAGCCAACCGCCTGTTGGGCATCGAATCCAAGAGCACCGCATTCCAGGAGGACTCCGGACTGTATTCCACCCAACTCGCCCGCTGGCTGCGCGTGCGCGGGGACAAGGCCGCCGCCAGTGCGCTTTCCGGACGGGGACTGGACGCCTTCGAGCGTCTCACCAAACAGGATCCGGGCAACGCCAGCTGGCAGCGCGAGTTGGCGGAAGCCCGGATCGAACTGGCGGCGCAGGCGCACGGCGACGGTCGCAGCGGGATCGCGCGCGAACAGGCGCAACGCGCGCTGGCCATCCTGGAGCCGCAACTGGCCCAGCAAGCGCAGGATCGCGCGACCGTGCTGGCGACGGTCAGCGCCCGACTGCTACTGGCTGCGGTCGCCGGCGATGACGACGTCTCGACGAAACTGCGCGAGCAGGCGCTACGCGCGACGCAAGCGCAGTCCTCGGGGCGCGATGATCCGCGCCTGATGGCGCTGCGGGTCGAAGCGCTGCTGGCGCTCGGGCGCCAACCAGACGCACGGGTCCTACTGCCGAGGCTGTGGGCGACCGGCTTTCGCGACCCCGGCTTCATGACCTTGCTGCATCAGCACCACATCCCGACGCCACCCACGCTCCAAGCAACCCGGGCAGCCAGCGGACGCGTCGACGCTCTTTTTCGGCAGCAGGAGTAGGCTCCAGCACTCGACGGATCCGCGGCGTCCCGTCCGACCTCGACATCCCCCAAACGTCGCCATTTGAGGAGCACGAGATGAACGTAGAGCACCCCGATGACCTGGAAGAAGTAAGAGCCGAGGATGAGAATGCCCAGGCTTCCGACAATTCGAAGCAGGCTCAAAATGCCCCGACCCAGGCGGCGCCCCTGATGGAACGCTCGGTGTCCAACCCGATCATCATCAACAAATAGACGATGACGGCTGCAGTGAGCGCAGCCAGCCAAGGCGAGTGCCGTCCGGATACGGCGGCACATCGCCGGAACCCTCCCCGCTCTCAATTCAAAAAACCAAGTGCCTGACATCACCGTTGGTCAAATGTTGATCAACGGAAGGCAACGCGTCCTTTGACAGTGTTTGTTCGTATCCCTTCCTGTCCGCTTACGCGCCCCGGAAGCGAAGAGCCAGTCCCTTGAGGAAATTGCGCAGCATCTGATCGCCGCACGGCCGGAAGTTCGAGTGGCCGGGTTGCCGGAACAACGCGGACAGCTCCGGCTTGGATACGGGAAAGCCCGCGTCCGCAAAGACCTGGTGCATGTCCACGTCCTTCAGTTCGAACGCGACGCGAAGTTTCTTCAACACCATGTTGTTGTTGACGCGCGTTTCCACCTGCCGCTTGGGCTGGCCTTCGTTGACGCCTCGGTAGTGGATGACCAGCCCGTCGAGGAAATGCGCGAGCGCGACGTCACTGCATTCGACGTAGCCCGCGTCATTGTCCTTCTTCAGGAATGCATCCACGTCCGCGCGCTCGATGGGGAAATCCACATCGGCGCGCTTCGTGATCTCCACGACCTTGGTGTCGCTGAGATCGAGCATGTAGCGGATGCTGCGCAGCACGTCGTTGTTGATCATTGCTTGTCCGGTTGCCCGCTCGTCGGCCGTAAGTATCGGAGACCCGGGGCAAATGAGCCATCACGCAGCCTATCGCCGAACGATCAGGTGCCCGTGGGCACGATGCTCGCGGTTTCGACCATCAGCACAACAGTCTTCTCCGGCGCGCGCGGGCGGTGGCGCATCCCTTTGCGAACGACGAAGCCCTGTCCGGGCGCGAGCTCCACGGTGCGATCCTCCAGGTCGATCAGGAACCGACCGCTGACCACGAAGAAGAACTCGTCTTCCTTCTCGTGATGGTGCCAATGGTATTCGCCTTGCAGCACGCCGAGCCTGACGACGGATTCGTTGACGGCGCACAGTGTCTGGTTGTACCAGGGATGGGTGTTGGCCTCGACCAACGCAGGGACATCGATGACCTCCCCCGGCGGATACAGGATGTCGAGTCGCGTGTCGTAGGCCGGGGCCTGGTCGGTGTCGGTCATGGGGAGTCGCTCACGCGCAGTGGTGGGCGAACGTTACGCCACTTGTCAGCCGGATCAGGTTGATTTCCCGCCTTGCTTCCGCGCCACCCGATGCAGGGGGCGCGATCCGTCGCAAGCAACGCAAGCAGTCGGCCCGCCGCCCGCCGCTCCACTCCCCACGTCCACGCTATTGATGAGCAATCACAGGCGCCTCCCGAAGAGGAGGTTTACACTGCGCTTAGCCCGTCTTGCCGCCGTTCGGCTTGGAGGGTCTGCGATGTTCACCTGGGTGTTTGTTGTTGCACTGGCGCTATCCGCGCCCGCGCCCGCGCCCGCTGGCCCGCAAGCCGGGTCCCAGGTGCAGGCAATGGCATTGCCGCCTGCCCTGCAGGCGCAGCTGCACAAGGACCTCCTCGTCGGTGATCCATCGCAGCGCGAGCGACTGGATCGGCTGGCGCTATTCGCGTTCGACCCCCAGGGCCTCGGCATCACCTACGACCAGGACGCCAGCTATTCCGTCGAACAGGTCTATGCGACGCGTAAGGCAAATTGCCTTGCCTTCACCATGTTGTTCCTCGCGATGGCACGCGAAGCGGGACTGGAAGCCTACGCGCAGGAGCTCGGGGAAACCCTGTCCTGGCGCGAGGCCGGGGGCACGATCTTCCGCGACAACCACATCAACGCCGGGGTCCGCATCGGCGGACATCGATACACGGTGGACGTGGCCGGGAATTCAGTGTTTGGACTGCACCCGCCCGTGCCTGTATCCGACCAGCGAATGCTTGCGCACTACTACAACAACCTGGCCGTTGGGCGTCTCGAGCAGGGCGACGTGGCGTCTGCGCAGCAAATCATGGCAACAGCGCTGGCGCTCGATCCGGCCTACGCTCCAAACTGGAGCAATGCGGGCGTGCTCTTCCTGCATGGCGGCGACGCGGCTGCCGCCGAGTATGCGTACGCCAAGGCGTTGGCGCTGGACCCGACGAATGCCAGCGCATTGTTCAACATGGTGGATTTGACACATCGCAATGGCGACAACCGGCGCGAGGCCGAGTATCGGCAGCGGTTGGCGCGCGTGCAACAGAACGATCCGCTGCAGCACTTCATCGAAGCGCTGGACTACGAACGGGTCGGCGACTATCCACACGCGATCGAGCACTACCGCCGCGCGATCCAGTTGCACCGAAGCGAACACCGCTTCTATTCCGCCCTCGCCCGCGCCTACCTGCTGGCGGGCAACACCCGTGAGGCCGGTCGCGCCTTGACGCACGCGGAATGGCTGAGTGATGGAGCCACGCGCGCGGCCTATCGGGCGCAGCGGGATAACTTGCAGCGGGCCGCGAATTAAACGCGGAGAGGTGCGCGAAGATTCGGATGACCCTCCGCATGCCGCTTCCACACCGGCACCTCCGCGTCCTTGATGAGCAGCCGACAGACACAACGACCGTTCCGCGAGCAGGCAAGGGACGAGGATCGCCGGGAAAAGCGCAGCCGCCAGGCACCATGGGGGCGGGCTCAAGCCCGCCTTCCCGAGGCATTGGGTTTGACGCCGAACCAACGGAACCTGTGGCTTCATCGTCTACCCGAGCGCACCCACAGGACACAGCCATGAAAAACTTCGTAGCGATCTACACCGGTTCGGCTTCCGCGATGGATGCATGGAAGGCGATGGACGCGAAGACACGGGAACAGAAAGAGCAAGCCGGCGTCGCGGCGTGGCAGCAATGGGTCGCAACCAACCAGTCGTCCATCGTCGACATGGGAACCCCGTTGGGCAAGACCAAGCAGATCTCCGCGCGGGGCATCGCCGATATCCGAAACGACATCGGGGCGTACACGGTTGTCCGGGCTGATTCGCACGAAGCGGCTGCCCGGATCTTCGAGCAGCACCCGCACTTCACGATGTTCCCCGGCGAGTCCGTCGAGGTCATGGAATGCCTGCCGTTGCCGGGGCCCCACTGACGGAAGACGGACGTGGACAGATCCACCGGGGATGCCAGCTTCAGCGGTTCCATCGCGCAGCTGTACGAACAGCTGCTGGTACCAATGATCTTCCAGCCCTATGCCGACGACCTCGTCGCGCGGGTTGCCGCTTTGCCGGGGACGCACGTGCTCGAGCTCGCTGCCGGTACCGGCGTGGTCACGCGCGGACTGGCCTCGCGACTGCACTCCGGCATCTCGATCGTCGCCACCGACCTCAACGCGCCGATGCTGGAACTCGCCGCGCAGATCGGCACGGCGCGACCGGTGACGTGGCGACAGGCAGATGCGATGCAGCTGCCCTTCGACGACGGCAGCTTCGATATCGTCGTCTCCCAGTTCGGTGTCATGTTTTTTCCCGACAGGCCAACGGCCTTCGCCGAAGCACGGCGGGTGTTGCGCCCCGGTGGCACGATGGTGTTCAACACCTGGGACCGCCTGGAAGTGAACACGTTTACCGATACCGTGACGCGTGCGCTGGCAACACTCTTCCCCGACGATCCACCGCGTTTCATGGCACGCATCCCGCACGGCTACCGCGATCCGGACGCCATCATGCGCGACCTTGCCATCGGTGGTTTCGCGACGCCACCGCAGATCACCACCATGACCGCGCGCAGTCGCGCGAAGTCGCCTCGTGACGCTGCCGTCGCGTTCTGCACTGGCACTCCGCTGCGCAACGAGATCGAGGCGCGCAATCCCGCGCGACTGGACGACGCCGTCGACGCGGCCACCGCGGCGCTTGCGACACGTTTCGACGCGGGGGAAATCGAAGGCGAACTGCAGGCGCACGTGGTGCTGGTCACGCGCTGAGCAGAGCGAGCAAACGGGTCAGGATCATTCCAGCATCTGACCTCGTTCCAGGCGGCGGGTGTATAAGGCATCAGCCACCCAGGAGCGACCACCATGAAACATCTGCTGAAATTCGCCATCCTCACCATGGTCGGCGCCGTAGCGCTCGCGTCGCCGTCATTCGCCGCATTGAAGATCGGCACCCATGCGCCCGACTTCAGCGCACCGGCCTATCTCGCCGGCAAGCCATTCACCTTCAAGCTCGCCGAGGCGCTGAAGAATGGCCCGGTGGTGGTCTACTTCTTCCCCGCCGCGCACACCTCCGGCTGCAATATCGAGGCCCACCTGTTCTCGCAGGCCATCGATAAATTCAAGGCGCAGAAAGCGACCGTGATCGGCGTCACCGCCGGCAACGTCAACCAGCTCGCCGATTTCTCGAAGGAAACCGAACACTGCAGCGGCAGGTTCGCGGTGGCGGCCGACCCGGGCGCGAAGATCGCCAAGCAGTACGACGCCCTGCTGATGCTGAAACCCGGCTGGTCCGACCGCACGTCCTACGTAATCGCCCCGTCGGGTACGATCGTGCATGTGTACTCGAACCTTGATCCGAAGGAACACGTCAACGAGACGTTGAAGGCTGTGAAGGCAATCAAGAAATAGTCGGTGTCGGCTCAAAGATGATGCAGGTAGCTGTTTCGACTTAGGGAGACGGTCTCCGATGAGTAGACCTCGGTAGTCGTCGTGTAGCGCGCGTTGTGCGTGCTCCCCAAACAGGCCGCACCTTGCTGTTTGCTATAAAGCGGTACGCCGGAGACAGAGACGCCGATGACCCGCGATTCCGCTGGCAAGGACAAAGGCAAGCCCGCCGGTGGCCGCGGCGCCATCGTCGGCAGCGTGCGTGCTTTTGCGCGCCAGGGCATCGTGATCAAGCTGGTCGGCTCCTTCCTGCACGCCAACAAGGTGCATGGCTTCGACTGCCCCGGCTGCGCCTTTCCCGACAAGCCCGGCCACCCACTGGTGGACAGTTGCGAGCAGGGCCAGAAGGCGATCGCATGGGAGATGACCCGCAAGGCGGTCGGCGCGGAGTTCTTCGACGGCAAGACGCCGGACGAGCTGCGCGCCCACAGTGATTTCGACCTCGAGTTCCAGGGTCGGCTGACCACGCCGGTGGTCTATGAAAAGTCGACGGGACAATACCGCGCGATCGACTGGGAAGAGGCTTACGCGATCGCCGCCCGCGAGCTGAACGCGCTCGATCCGAAGTCCGTTGCCTGGTACGCCTCCGGCCGCAGCAGCAACGAAGCCGCCTTCCTGTGGCAGCTGGCCGCCCGCGCCTACGGCAGCCCCAACCTGCCCGACTCCTCCAACTTCTGCCACGAGCCGTCGGGTTACGCACTCAAGCAGAGCATCGGCACCGGCAAGGGCACGTGTTCGCTGGAGGACTTCGAAAAGGCCGACCTGTTCATCGTCATCGGCCAGAATCCAGCCAGCAACCACCCGCGCATGATGGCGGCGCTGCACGAGGCCAAGCTGCGCGGCGCCTCGGTGCTGGCGATCAATCCGCTGCGCGAACGCGGCTTCGCCAACTTCTCCGATCCCAAGAACATCGGCGAGCTGCTGCGCGACGAAGGCATCGCCGTCGCCGACGAGATCTACCAGGTGCAGATCGGCGGCGACCTTGCACTGCTGAAGGGCGTGATGAAGGCACTGCTGGAAAGCGAGCGCGCCGCGCCGGGCACCGTGTTCGACCACGCCTTCATCGCCGAGCACACCGAGGGGCTGGATGCGCTTGTCGAAGACCTCGATGCCTGCGACTGGCCCGACCTCGTCGCGCGCTCGGGCCTGGGCGAAGCGCAGATGCGCGACATCGCACGCCGCTACGCCGCGGCCAAGGCGACCATGCTCACCTGGTGCATGGGCCTGACCCACCACCCGCATGCAGTCGAAACCATCCAGCAAGTGGTGAACCTGGCGTTGCTGCGCGGCAACATCGGCCGCCCCGGCGCTGGCGTGATGCCGGTGCGCGGCCACTCCAACGTGCAGGGCGACCGCACCATGGGGGCGACCTCCACGGTCTCCGCCGCTTGGCTGGACAACCTGGAGGCGACCTTCACCGGCCTGCGCGTGTGCCGCGACGCCGGCCGCGATGCCGCCGGCACGATCGAAGGCCTGTTCGACGGCCAAGTGCAGGCGCTGCTGGCACTAGGCGGCAACTTCGGTGTCGCCTCGCCCGACGCACCGCGCGTGCAGGCAGCGCTCGAGCGCTGCCGGTTCACCCTGCACATCGCCACCAAGCTCAATCGCACCCACTGCCATCCCGGCGACGTGGGGCTGCTGCTGCCCACTCTCGGCCGCACCGACAAGGACCTGCGCGCGGGCTCCGAGCAGTGCGTGACCACCGAGGACTCGTCGAGCACGGTGCGCGCCTCGCACGGGCGGCAGGCGCCGATCAGCGAGGCGCAGCGCAGCGAGCCGGCAATCGTGGCGCAGCTTGCGCATGCACTGGGCTGCGCGCCGGCCGTGCCCTGGCTGGCGCTGGCCGACGACTATGCCGCCCTGCGCGACCGCATCGAGCAATGCCAGCGCGGGATCACAGCGGGATTCCAGGACTACAACCGCAAGCTCGATGCACATGGGCGGTTTGCATTGCCCAACGCGGCCGCGGAGCGGCAGTGGCCCACGGCCAGTGGCAAGGCGCAGTTCTTCGCGCATCGGCTGCGTGATGACAGCCCGGTCGCGCTGGCGCGGAAGAAGCATGGCGGCGAAGTGCTGACGCTGATGACGATCCGCGCGCACGACCAGTTCAATACGACCGTCTATAGCGCCGACGACCGCTACCGCAACGTGATTGGCGATCGGCGCGTCGTGTTCGTCAACGCCGATGACCTCGCAGCAAGGGGATTGCGCGACGGCGCAGTTGTCGACATCCAGACCCTGGTGGAGGATGGACACTCCCGCAGCGTCCGCGCATTTACCGCACGCGCAATGGACATTCCGCGTGGTTGCGTCGCCGCCTACTACCCCGAGGCAAGCGGCCTGGTGGCCGCGAGCACCTTCTCTTCGCAGTCGCGCACGCCGCTCTACAAGGAGATGCCGGTGCGGGTGGTGGGGCACGTGCCCGAAGGCACCCAGATCACCTCCGACATCTGACGTGATGCGGCGGCGGGTGTCCGCATGCAAGGGCCACGGGCAAATGAACCTGACTCCATTTTTTGTGACCCGATTTTTTGCAAACCTTACTGGTGCGCCAACGCAAAATCGATCGCCGCACAGACCGCCGCCACCTGTGCGGCGTTGCATTGCTCGGCGGTGGCGCGGAGGCTGTCGGGATAGACCTCGGTGGTTGTCGTGTAACGCGCATCGGTGATGCCTGCGCAGAGACCGAGTTGCCGGTACGCGTAGAGGATGACGCCGGGCGCGACCACGGGTGAGCCGATGATCTCGCCGTTGCTGTCGGCCGGGGCGATGTGCGTGACCTTGGCCACCGCCGCAATCACCGCCTGCTGGAACTCGGGCTGCGGATTCTCGCTGTCTCCGCACAGATAAAAGCCATCGGGGATTGCATCGGGCACGGAGTCGACGCCATCGCGGGCGGCCAGCGCGGGCCGGAACTCGGACTCGTCGGTATCGGTGGTCTCGTGCAGGTCGATATGCACGAGCACGCGATCGCGTAGCGGTGCGACCAGCCGCAGGAGCGACGCCGACTCCTGCGCCGGGCTCTCGTCACCCAGCGCGTCGTCGCGGAACGAGCGGTTCGGGTCGATCGCGTTCGCATTCCAGCGATGGATGCGTTCGTAGGCCCACGGGCTGATGCAAGGCGCGACCAGCAGGTTGACCCGACCGGCATAGTCCGCCGCGTGCTGGTCAACAAACTGCAACGCCCCATGCACTCCGCTGGTTTCGTAGCCGTGCACGCCGCCGGTGACCAGCACGCAGGGAAGTTCGTCGCGCCAGTCGCGGCTCCTGATCGCGAACAGCGGATAGCTGGCGACGTCGTCATCGAGGCGGCCGTACTCGACCACGTCGAATCGCGTGCGCAGTCGCTCGACCACGTCCAGTACATCGGCGGCATAGCTGCGCTTTGGCGTCTGTAGCGCCCGCCAGGCCGAAATGTCGGCGGCGCCCCAAGGCTGGCCGGGAGTACCGATCGGATAGGGAGTCTGGGCTGTCATCTGTCGCTCGCTCTGTGGTGCATACGAAAAGGCTGGCCACTCCAGCCTGCCCCACAGGCCGCCGACCTGCCAGCGCACGTCCCATGGGTGGCCCAGGGCAGGCGTGGATCAGTTGCGCTCGTCCCTTTTGTTGCTGTTGTTCGCTTGCGTTGCAACTGGTGGATGCCGCCCGCGAATGCATCCCTGCTCGCCGCAGGCAGCGACCGCCCCGCACGGGTCGACTATGCGGGACGTCGCGTGCGCGCAAGGGCCATCTGCCGAAATTGTCCAGGGCGCCGTGAACGTGGCGAGGCAAAGCCAACGCGGATGCGGCGTGGGCAAGCCGCTCCGTGGCGCACAAACTTCAGCGCGGCTTACTTCGCGACAGCGGCGGGCGGATCGTCCGACGGATGGTCGACCACGTACAGCCAGCGTCCACCGATCTTTTTGGACACGTCGGTGTAGCGTCCGTGTTCGGTGGTCTCGACCCCCGTTGCCTTGTCGACCATGCGGACGACGAAGGTGCCCCACGAAGCCATCGAGTTGCCCATGTGTTCATGGCCGATCGGACTGATCTTGATGTCCTTGATCGTCGACTTCGCGAAGAATCCTGCGAACCCGTCGCGGATCGCCTTGCGGCCCTGGGCCATCGGCCCGCCGGGGAGCCAGAGGATCGCGTTGTCGGCGTAGCACGCGGCGACGGCATCGGCATTCCCGGCGTTGAACGCCGGAGTGAAGCAATCCGCCGCCGACTTTGCTTTCTCCTTGCCCGTCGCCGCCCCGGCAACCATGGCACCAACACACAGCAGCAGCACTGCGCTCAATCGGCTTCGTCCACGCATGACCTGACCCTCCGGATGATGGGATGCCCGGCCACCCTAATCCCGCGACCCACGCGGTGGCAATCGGACAGCGATCAAAACGGTGTCAGGGACAATTTGAACGACGCAGCGGTCGTCGAGCTGGCGAACCGACCTGTCCTGGCTTCGACCCACGACCGGAACCGGTCTGTCCCCAGCAATCTTCCCAACTCGCGTGAGCGAAGCCCTTGGTTGACCTCTTGCATATCGTTTTTCGATACGCTATATATCGTTTCACGATATTCCACGAACGAGATCCAGATGACCAACCCTCCGAACGCCCTCGCCCTCACCCACCCGCTGTTGCGCGGGCTAGTGGGGCTCAATGCCCTGTACGCCCTCGGCATCCTGGCGCTGTTCGTCGCCAGCCTCGTCGCCGGGGAGGCGCTGTTCCGGGCGCTGGGCGTCAAGCCCGGCGCCGGCTGGCCGCAGATGGTGCTCGGCGGGCGGCTGATCATGCTGGTCGGCCTCGCCGCCGCTGGCGTCGTGCACCGGATCCTGCGGGAGCTGCAGGCCATCGTCGAAACCGTGCGCACCGGCGACCCGTTCGTTGCCGACAACGCGCGCCGGCTGCAGGCGATCGCCTGGTGGGTGCTGGCCGGGGAAGTGCTGCGACTGGTCATCGGCGCGCTGGTGCTGTTCGCCTCGACCCCGGCGCAGAGGCTCGACGTCGATGTCGGTTTCTCGCTGGCCCCGTGGCTGGCGGTGCTGCTGCTGTTCGTGCTCGCCCGGGTGTTCGACCAGGGCGCGCGGATGCGGGCCGATCTCGAAGGCACGGTGTAAGCCATGGGGGCACTTTGACATGGCCATTGTCGTCCGCCTCGACGAACAACTGCACGCGCATCGCATGACGCTGACCGAACTGTCTGAGCGCGTCGACATCACGCTGGCCAACCTGTCGATCCTGAAGACCGGCAAGGCCAAGGCGATCCGCTTCTCGACGCTCGAGGCGATTTGTGCGGTCCTCGACTGCCAGCCCGGCGACCTGCTCGCCTTCGATTCCACACAACCGCCTCAGGAGTGACCATGAATTTCGCCTACCCATTTACGTCCGACCCGCAGCGTCACGACGGCGTGCGCCCGTTCAACATCTGGGGCCTGCGCCTGTTCTATTTCCTGATGCTGGTCTTCGTGACACCCGATGCGTGGCACGGGCTGCTGACCCACCAGGGTCCGTGGGACCCGCTACGCGCGGTCGCCGTCTGCGTCTGGGCCACCTACCCCGCGCTTGCGTTCTTTGGGCTCATCCACCCGCTGCGCTGGTTGCCGCTGATGTTCTTCACGATCGGCTACAAGACGCTGTGGCTGGGCTTCGTCGCGTATCCGCTATGGCAGGCCGGTACGCTGTGGGGGACGCCCACCGGCGAGGTCGCCAGCTCGTTCCTCGCGCTGCCGCTGCTGGCGGCGGTGGTGCCGTGGGGCTATGCGTGGCGGACGTATGTGGCGTGGCCACGGCGCGTGGTTGCTGGACGTCCGATCTCGGTGGGTGAAGCCAGGTAGCGCCGGAAAGGCACGGCGCTGCACGATTCCCCGACACAATCTTGCGGGTCCCCGCTCACGACACGCGTACCGCGGGCGGCCTGGGCGGGGTCTCGTCGCGCTCCTTTCCGCGCGCGCGAGATTTCGACGGCCACCGCCGCGGCCTGCTCAGCCGGCACGCCGTCAGGGCAATGCACAGCAACAACAACCCGCCGAAAACGATGCCGCTCGAGAGACCGCCCGCGCCTGATTGCGCGCGCCGTCCTGCTCACGCAGACCAGGAGGAAACCGATGCGATCTTCCTGAATTCAATGGCACCTCGCGTGAGGCACGAGGCGACGGACCGTCGGGCCGTAAGGAGTGGACAGCCCCGGAAGCAGGTCGCCTCATTGAAGTGAAGCGAACGTCGACTCCGACCCTGTTTTGCTCTGGTACCGCTATGCCGACAACAACTCCACCACCCGCACCAACGCCTCGCGCTTGCGGTCAGGGACACGGCGCAGGCCCTGCAGGATCCGGCTCTCCAATTCGTCACGAGCGAAGTCTTCGACGATCACTGCGTTGTCGAAGGCCCCATCGTCCGGTTTGAACTGCCCGCGACCCGTGGCAAGCCATTCGAAGCACACACCGGTTTCGCAGGCGATCTGCGTGAGGTGACAAACATTCGGCGTCGTGCCTCCTTCGCGCTCCCATTGCGTCACGGCACTACGCTGCACGCCGAGTCTGCGGCCGAGCTCGGCCTGCGTAAGCCTGGAGTGCGTGCGTGCGCGACGAATGCGGGTGGGAATGGCGAACACGGGACGCTCCTGTGACCTTGTACGTCTTCCCAAACGCCGAAAGTGCAGCGCGGCTGCCATGCCCAACGCAAGCGGCAGGGGTCTTCACGTGGTTGAGGCCATTCAACCCGATCCACGCCCAGACCCTACCCGGACAGCGGGGCTTCCGCAATTTCGACGGCCGCCCCTAACGCACCGCCCCATGCAGTGCGTTTGCCGGGCCCGCGGCCAATGCGGCAAGCGGCACTTAACACCGGGGCATCCGATGCCCTGACCGAGCCGGCGCGTCGCCAGCGTTTCCTGGAGAACATCGATCCAGGAGTACGCGTCAATGGAAGGCATGATCCAGCACGACAACGCAGGCGTTCCGCGTTTCCTCTCTTTCCCCGTCGGCGAATCCGCCGAGGATCTCGGCGCGCTGTCGCCGCTCGCGCAGGCGAGCCAACTGCTGCTGCGCAACGCGCGAACGCTGGCGCTCAAGCCCGAAACACTGAAGTCGCTCGACGCGCCCCTGGCCACGCTGCCCGAGGATGAGCTGGAAGGCCTGCGCGTCGAAGTGGAAAAACGCGTCATGGATTCTGTGGTGATCGGCTACGTGCAGACCTACTTCGGCCTGCCGGTGATCGATGCCGGCGTGCGCCTCGTCCTGGCCGATGGGCCGCGCCCACTTCGGTCGATCGCCTCGACAGTGCACCAGGATCTCAAGGTGCAGAAGCCGAGCGCCGCGGCGATCAAGCGCGCGAAGGCAATGCTCGCGCGCCGGGCCAACAGCGGGCTCGCCCTCGACGACCTCGGGCTGCAGCCACCGAACGACGGCCTGGATGACGCGCAGCGCGCGATGCAGGTCAATTCCGTGCGCATGGTCGTGTTCCATTTCGATGCCGCGCGCCGCCACGGCGAACCACACGACGAGCCGCCGGCCGATCAGCCGCTCGGTCTGCAGGAACCGCAACTGCCGTCGATGCCGCTGCCGGACCTGCCGCCGTCGATCAAGGACGGCGCCTTCTACGTCGCGCTCGAAGTGTTCTTCATCGCGAGCGGACCCTGGGGCCGGCTGAACTGGGTGGCGTACATCGACGTAGAGACCGAAGTGATCCTGCAACTCAAGCCCCTGGTCGACCATGTGGCCGGTACGGTGTTCCTGCGCGATCCGATCACCAAGGGCACGGGCCTTGCCCCCAGCGCGACCAACGCGCAGCTCAACCCGCTGCGCGACGCGGTCACCCTGCCCGGCCTCGCGCCAGCCTCGGGCGGGACGCAGGCGCTGAGCGGTGAGTTCGTCAACGTCGTCGACGCGGTGCTGCCGACTTCCGCGCCGCCCACTACCACCTCGCCGTTCAACTTCTCGTACAACGCGCGCACCGACAACTTCGGCGCGACCAACACGTACTACCAGTGCGATCGCTTCTTCCGCATGGTCCGCGACATGGGATTCACGATCGCCACTTACTTCGACGGCACCACGTTCCCGGTGACGGCCGATCATCGCGGCTTCGGCGGCAACGTCGTCAATGCGCGCTGCCCTGGCAACGCAGTCGGCAACGGCATCGGCACGCTGGAGTTCGCGCTGGCGGACACCACCGATACCACCAACCCGATGAGCATCGCCGCCGACTGGCGCGTGGTGCTGCACGAACTCGGCGGGCACGGGATCCTGTGGGACCACGTGAACTCGCCAAACTTCGGCTTCGCGCACAGCGCGGGCGACAGCTTCGGCGCGATCCTCAACGATCCCGCATCAGGAGCGCCGGATCGCTTCGTGACCTTCCCGTGGGTCAACATCGGCCGGCGTCACGACCGCGCCGTGTCCGCGGGCTGGGGCTGGGCCGGCAGCAACGACATCGGCGGCTACAGCAGCGAACAGGTGCTGTCGACCACCTTGTTCCGGATATACCGCTCGATCGGCGGCGACTCGTCGTCGGTACCGCGCCGCGAATTCGCCGCGCGCACCGCCGCGTACCTGATCCTGCGCGCCGTCGGCACGCTCACCCCAGCCACCAATCCCGGCGGCGACCTCGGCCGACGCAACCTGGAGATCGCGCTGGAGACCGCGGACGCCGGAATCTGGACGTCCATCGATCCTGCCGAAACGCATGCGGGCGGTGCGTACTGGAAAGTCATCCGCTGGTCGTTCGAGAAGCAGGGCCTGTACCGCGCCGGCGGCGCGGCCACGACGACCGAAGGCGCGCCGCCGGACGTCGACGTCTACATCAACGACGGTCGCAATGGCGAGTACACCTTCCAGCCCAACCACTGGAGCTGCACCGACATCTGGAGCCGCCGAGCGACCGGCGACGGCGGCGGCGTGCACGAGGAACCCATCGTGGGCCAGGTCAACTATGCGTACGTGCGCATCAAGAACCGCGGCACCCAGGCCGCGACCAACGTCGTGGTGAAGGGCTTCCATTGCCTGCCCGGCATCGGCCTGGTGTACCCAGACGACTGGGCGCCAATGACGACCGCGCAGCTCAGTGCGCCCAACCTGTCCGCCAACGACAGCACCGGTGTAGTGGTCGGTCCGTTCGAGTGGACGCCATCGGAGGTGGGCCACGAGTGCATGTTCTTCAGCGTCTCGGCAACGAACGACGCGAGCAACATCGACGGCCGCATCACCGGATCGATTCCCGAGTGGCGCCTCGTGCCGCACGACAACAACATCGGCCAGCGCAACGTGCATCCCGTCGCAATGGCGCTGGGCCCAGACGACGTGCGCAGCCGCAGCTTCTGGTTGCGCAACCCGTTCGAACGCGCGGCCAGCGTCCAGCTCGCCGGCACCTTGCCGAAGTTCCTGCAGGAGCGCGGGTGGAAGCTCGACTTCATCTCCAGCGGCCGCGGCACGTTCGGCATGAAGGCCGGCGCCGTGAAGGAAATCCAGTTCATGCTCGCCAGAGGCGGCGAGTTCGACCGGCGCAGTCTGCCCGACAGGGCGGAGGACCGCGCGATCGACATCACCGCCGAGGTTGACGGTATTCCCCTGGGTGGGATGCGGTACGTGATCGATCCCGATTACGTGGATCCCAACAAGAACCACTCGCCGGTGATCCATCCGCATGGTGGTGGTCGCGGCGAGCCGGAGCGTGGTGGCGATCCCGATCCGTGCGTGAGCAACGCAGGCGAGCTGTTGAAGTGCCTGCGGCTGGAGCGGGCCGAGATAGAGGACGTGGAGGTGCGGCGGATTTCCGTGGACATCACGTTCAAGAAACGGTGCGACTGACGCGGGCCCAGCCATTCCGTCGGGCAGCGCAGGT
Organism: Lysobacter sp.; assembly: GCA_031359875.1. GTDB lineage: Bacteria > Pseudomonadota > Gammaproteobacteria > Xanthomonadales > Xanthomonadaceae > Cognatiluteimonas. The sequence continues at coordinate 9,151 of JANMAO010000034.1, read as the reverse complement.
CCATCCAGGAAAGCGTCGGACGAGATCATCGATTTGCTGGTTCGGAGGAAGCGCTGGCGGCTAAAGCCGATCGCACAAAAGCGGTGATGTCGCTGAATTGAGAAGCCCCGCCTGGGCGGGGCTTCCGACTGAAAAGGGCTGGAGTGGATATCCGTTTGAAGCCGGAATTCACCCTGGTCCTTTTTTTGGTCCCTTTTTGGCTGATCAGCTTGCCGAAGGTGCGTGAGGAAGCGCCCGGCCAGTCTCGAGAAACGTCTTGAGATTCGAAAGCACCTTCGGCCAGCCGCCCGAGATACCCGCGAGCATCTGGGGATCGCGTTCAAGGTCGTCATGCGTGACCGTCAAACGAACGAGCCCGTCGCCATACGGTTCGATATCGAATGCAACCCGCGAATGTTTCGAATCGTCCTCGGCGGCGTCCGGCCTGGCCCATGTGAACACCAGGCGGCGTGGCGGAGTGCTCTCGACGACCTTGCCGACGATGTCGACGATGCCAGAACCATCGACGCGTGTGTGCTCCCACCGGGAACCGGGCTTCCAATCCGACACATTCACACGTGCGCAGCCCGCACTCGGATCGACCCACCACTGACGCATCATGTCGGTGTCGATCAACGCCCGCCACGCCTTCTCCGGCGTCGTTGCAATATAGGTCACGTACACGTAGTCAGGCTTTTTCATCGTCATCACCTTCCAGTCTTTTCTTGAGGTTGCGCAATGCGCCGAGGCGGCCGCGCTCGAATTTCTCGATCCAGCGCGCGTAGATCTCGTGCAGCGGCACCGGGTTCAGGTAGTGGAGCTTTTCCCGGCCTTGCCAAACGACGGCGACGAGATTGGCTTGCTCGAGCAGTTGCAAATGCTGGGTCACGGCCTGGCGTGACATGTCCATGTGCTCACACAGTGCCGTGAGCGTCTGGCCGTTCTCCCGGTGCAGCAGGTCAAGCAGACGCCTGCGACCCGGGTCGGCCAGCGCTTTGAAGACTTTGTCGGCGTCCAAGGCGGTGCTTCAGTTCCAGTTGTCGATCTTGACGTCGCCGGGGTTGGGCGCACCTTTCCCGGTTTCCACGAGCGACTTCAAGCTCATCAGGAAAATCGCCCACTTGGTGCTGCAGTGGTGCATGAATTCCACCGGTTCCTTCCAGTCCTGGTGCTTGAACAGAACGATGGAATAGTCGTCTTCCTGCTTGAGTTCGAAACCGACCTTGGTGTCGATCCATTCCGCCGGCCCGTCGACCACTTGCCAGAGGACGCGCTTGGCAGGATCAAGCTCAAGCACCTTCATCTCAAAGCCGCCAATGTCATGGCCGTCGCCACTGAAGCGGAACTTGAGCACTCCGCCGACGTTGCTTTCCCCTTGGGTGTTATCCGTCCACCAGCCGGCCAGGCCATCTCGCGTGGCCAATGCCTTGTAGACCTCATCCGAGGACGATTTGATTCCGACTCTATGCAGGATATCTGCCATTGCCATTCTCCCTACGGGTTGGTTAAGGCCACCGTGTGCGTTGCCAAGGCAAGGACCTTCTGGTGTCAGCTTCCGCTTCGAAGACCTCGGCCCATGTCCAGGAACGATGTGGATTATATGCAAGTGTTTACTTGCATGTCAAACGCCGAGATGCTGCGACCGTGCAGCTGCATTAAGGACAGCACGCCGGGCGCATTAGCCCCAGGCGTCATGCGCCGGATGTCGACCGCTTCGGATGCGGCGCAATGCCCTTCGGTTTCGCCCCGCAGAAGTCCCCCTGGAGGATTGCTCCCTACGCAGGCCATGTCACTGGATGGCCTCTTCCGCCCCATCGATGACTTCGCTCACCGCATCGATGCGTTGTTCGACTCGATCGATGGCTTGTCCAACCCCATCGATCGCTTCCTCGACCCCATCGATGGCCTTTCCCACCCCATCGATCGCCCGGACGACCCCATCGCTGGCTTCGGACACACCATCGATGCCCTCACCTGCCCCATCGCTCGCGTCGGCGAGGCCATCGATGGGGTCTCGGAGGCCATCCAACAAAAAAGCCGCCCGAAGGCGGCTTTCCGTTTTGACGCTGCGACGGCTCAGGCGATCGCTGCTGCCACTTCCTTGCGGCGGGTGCGGGAGAAGCGGGACCCGAGCTCGCGGCGCAGATCTTCCAGGCCGTGTGCCGCACCGGACAGCTTGAGCTGGCCGTAGCCGTCCAGCGCAACGTCCATCACGTCGTGGCCGAGCGCGGCCAGTGTGTCCTCCACGCGCGAGTGCAACCGCTGCAGCGCCTCGGCGATCGGGCGCAGCTTGTCGAGCGCGGCGAGGTCGGCCTGCGCACCGGCCAGGTCCAGGCTCGGCGGCACGATCTGCGGGTTCTGCACCAGCGCGCGGATCGTACCGCGGCCGAACACCTCGGTCTTCTGCCCCATGTGCAGCAGCCCCTTGCGCTCGCCCGGCTCCAGCGAGACCAGGCCCGGCAACGCCGCCTCGATCAACGTCGCCCCGCGCATCGCGGCGGCCAGCTGGTCATCGGTGATGTCCATCGAAATCATGTTCTGTGACACGGCAAACTCCTTTGCAATCCATGTGTAAGAAACCCGGCGACTGCCGGGCGGTCCTTGCTCCGCCGCGTTCGGTGCTGGCTGTGAATCGTGTTGTAGCCGACAGACTGTCGGCGGTGGAGCGGGTGGGAGTTTGGCAGAAGTCCGGCGGCTCGACAGCTGGAATGATCCCTCAATTTCACTTTAGTGGGAGTGGCCGCCTTTACGCCGGTCTACGTTATTGAATCCATCGAACGACCAATTCATCAAACGTCAGGAAAGTCCGTGAAAATCCAACCAAACAACTTCGACAATCTTTCCAGATATGACAAGGCGGTGCAGTCGCACAGCGCCGCCCCCAGAGCGCTCTGTTTCGGTGACTCGTGGTTTCAATATATTCCTCACGCTACTGACCTCAATAAGCAACTTGCGCGCCTATTCAAGGGCACGCTTTTCCTCAACGAAGGTGTTGCGGGCCGCGACAGCGGCTCGTGGAAGCGCGGATTAAACCGTATCTATGAAGAGATCGGCGTCTACCAATTCGACGCCATTCTCTTGTCAGCTGGTGGCAATGACGTCGTTGGCAAAGAACTAAAAGAATTTGTGAAAGAGGCGTCCCGTCCGCAATCCGTTGGCGGGGCTGACTGGGGAGCAATCCCACCTTTGGTTCAAAAGCATATTCGATTGGCAGCATTCAAGCAGGCGTTGAATTTCGCAATTTCGGATTTAGAAGAAGTGATCCAGTTTCGAGATCAAAACTCCAGGAAGTCCGTGATCTGCGTTCATACCTACGGCTATATCTGGCCAAACGGTAAACCGTTCAAGCTCGGCCCGATCAAAGAGGGGCCTTGGGTAAAGCCGTTTCTCGATGACGTAGGCGTTACCGATATCGAGGACCAAAGGATCATCACGTCGTGGCTGATCGATCAATTCGCTGAACGGCTTTTCTGGTTAGCTTCAAACCACGTCAATCTGCGCGTCATTGATTCTCGAAATATTCTCACAAAACAGGAACAATGGGAAAATGAAATCCACCCTACTGCCGAGGGTTTCGCTCAAATAGCGAAAAAGTGTTGGGTCCCTGCGTTGACTGGAATTCTTGCCTAGAGCCTCATACAGAGACGATGGCCATTTGGCTGGATGACGCGTTTTTTTAGACGTCCCATCAGCTTGTCGAACGAGGCGCCTATCTCGTCGATTGGGCCGGTAGTGTCAGCATCGACCGCCTTGCGTACGACGATTGAGTGATTCCGTATGGCGCATTAGCCGCAGGCGTAATGCGCCGGATGTCGACCGCTTCGGAATCCCATGCGGCGCAATGCCCTTCGGTTACGCCCCGAAGGAAGTCCCCTTGGGGGATTGCGCCCTTGTATCTTCAACCCACCAGCAATGGGCTGGTGATTCGAGGGCACTGGGATCGGTGCAGGGGGAGACTGTTTGCGCCCTGAGACTGCGAGTCTGATCCGTAGATAAGCTCCCTGCACCGCCCCGACTTTCAAGGCCGAACGGTATCTTGAGCCGCCTGCGGGCGAAGCTCGCATTCACAAGGTTGGCCCGGGTCGTTTGCTGCAGTATCGTAGGGCGCAATAACCGAAGGGCATTGCGCCGAACGAACGCCAAGGAAGGCGAACCCATGACCGACTACCGCCGCGCCTGGCACCCGGGTGGCACCTGGTTCTTCACCGTCAACCTGCTGCAACGACGGGGTAACGATCTACTCACGCGTGAAATCGAATTGTTGCGCGCCGTCGTGACGGACGTCCGTCGTCGCCATCCGTTCCATATCCACGGTTGGGTCGTGTTGCCCGACCATATGCATTGCGTGCTCGAGCTGCCCGAAGGCGACACGGACTTCGCCCTGCGCTGGCGCCTGATCAGGATGGGGTTCTCCAAAGGCATCCCGAAAACCGAACGGCGCTCCGCCGTGCGCATCCGGCGTGGTGAACGCGGCATCTGGCAGCGGCGATATTGGGAGCACCGGATCCGCGACGCCGCGGATTTCCAGGCGCACATGGATTACGTCCACATCAACCCGGTGAAGCACGGCTTGGTGGAGCGCGTGATGGATTGGCCGTTCTCGACGTTCCATCAACTGGTCGAACGAGGCGTCTATCCCGCCGATTGGGCCGGCAGTGCCAGCATCGACCGCCTTGCGTACGACGATTGAGTGATTCCGTAGGGCGCATTAGCCGCATGCGCAATGCGCCGGATGTCGACCGCCTCGGAGCCTCATGCGGCGCAATGCCCTTTGGTTATTGCGCCCTACGCGGGCTGGATGACGCGTTTTTTTCGACGTCCCATCAACATGTCGAGCGAGGTGCCTATCCCGTCGATTGGGCCGGCAGTGCCAGCATCGACCGACTTGCGTACGACGATTGAATGATTCCGTAGGGCGCATTAGCCGCAGGCGTAATGCGCCGGATGTCGACCGCTTCGGAATCCCATGCGGCGCATTGCCCTTCGGTTATTGCGCCCTACGCGGGCTGTTCGTGTTGGTGCGTTCAGCGTATGTGTCGACCTTTTTTGCGAGCTCATCGAATGTCGCTAGCTGCTCTTCACTCATGCAACCCCCAAAAAAATAGGCGTACCGGATCTAACGGCAGGGAAAAACACTCTGACCTCGTTTTCCTGCGCAGCCCGGCACAGCTGATTCAAACGCTAATGTTCTCTGACCCCTTTTTCGCAACATCCTCGTTAGGGCTTGGCCAATCCTTGGAGAGATGTATAAGGTGTAGATTAGTCGTCTGCCACTTAAAGCTCGTAACTCAAGGAGAGTGAAATGCAGCAGTACAAAGACATTGATGGCGACTCTGGCGTCGCGGCCTATGAAATTGGTTCCGGCTCAATCACAGTACAGTTCTTAAAGGGCGGTACTTACCTCTTCAACAGCTCAAAGCCAGGAGCAACGCACGTTGCGGAAATGCAACGGCTCGCTCAGGCTGGCAACGGGCTCAATGCTTACATCAACAAGTTCGTGCGCAAGGACTACGCGGCAAAGTTGTCTTGACGGAGGTAGCGGCTTGGATGCCCAGACTCATCCAGCATCGGACGGATCATGATTCTTGAGCTCGGCGAACTTGGCCGCCATCGTCGGATTGCCCCGAGTCAATTTCTTGATCGTCACGTCGTGCGACTTGTCGTTCGCAAGACGGAGGTTCCGATTGGTGCCGACCAAGGCCTCCCTCGTCTTTTGTAGATGGTCGATCGACTTGTCGATCTCATCGATCGCCGTCTGAAAGTGCCTGGAGGCGAGGTCGTAGTTCTTCGCGAATCCGCCCTTAAACGTCTCAAGCTCGGCTTCGAAGTTCGTGATATCGATATTCTGCGTCTTCACGAGCGCAAGCTCCGACTTGTACTTGAGCGAGTTCATCGCCGCATTCCTCAGCAGAGTGATGATTGGAAGAAAGAACTGCGGTCGGACGATGTACATCTTCGGGTGGCGGTGGAACACATCGACGATCCCGATGTTGTAGAGCTCACTGTCGGGCTCGAGCAACGAGACCAGCACCGCGTACTCGCAGCCCTTTTCGGTGCGATCCTTGTCGAGCTCCTTCAGGAAGTCCTCGTTCCTGTTCTTCGTCGCGGTTCGATCGCTCTCGTTCTTCATTTCGAACATGATCGAGACAATCTCAGTGCCAGCCTCATCCAAGTCGCGAAAGATGTAGTCGCCCTTGCTGCCAGTCCGCGCGTCGTTGTCCTTTTCGAAATATGCTTTCGGAAACGCCGTCGCTCGAATGCGGTTGAACTCGGTCTCGCAGTGCTGCTCGAGGGTTTCGCCAACCATCTTGGTCGACAGGCGAGCCTTCATGTCCCGGAGTCGCTCGATCATGTCATCGCGATCCTTGATCTGCGTCTCATACTTGTCCTTGAGCGACTTCTCGGCGAGTTGCTTCTCAAGCTCCGCTCGCTCAATGCCACTCTTCAGTTTGTCACGCTCCTTCTCGACCACACTGACTGCCTCGGTGATAGCGAGCTTCTGTCCGACTTCGATGGCGTCGAGCTTGGCCTTCAGACCCTGGATCTCCGTGTCCTTCGTAGTGGTGGTCTTCTGCAATTCGTTCTCGAGCCTCGCCTCGGCTAGCTTGGCCGCAGCCTGCTTGTCATGGTTCGCCTGCTCAAGTTCGTTCGTGAGTGCGTCACGCTCCCTTTCCACGACGCTTAGGGCTTCGGTCACGGCGAGCTTCCGCGCGACCTCGCCGGCATCGAGCCTGGCCTTCAGTCCCTCGATCTCGGCGTCTTTGGCTGCGGCTGCCTTCTGCAACTCGCTGGCTGCCTTCGTTTGAGCGAGTTCGACGGCGTTCCGTTTGTCCCGCTCGGCCAGCTCTAGCCGCTCGTGCAACTGCTTCTCAAATTCGCTGTTGTGAACCTGCTTCAGGATGCCCGCGTACCCGGCCTCGTCGATCTTGAATGCTTTGCAGCAGTGCGGACAGATAATTCCATGCATGACTACTTACCCTCCGCCTTGGCTAGGATCTGCATGAGCATCTCTGGCACCGATCCCTCGGCCTGAAGTGTTGCCATCCGGTACGCGAGTGAATTCTTCGCGAGAGTAATACCTGCGGCTGCCTCGACATCGCTGCGGGCCGTAATCCATTCGGTCCAGTTTGCGGACAAGAACGCTTCAATGTGATCCTCAAAAATTGCTACTTCGTCGGCGACGGTGGCGGATGGAAAGTCTTCTTCAGTTCGGCCGAAATACTTCAACGCCATGCGATTCGCTGCTATGTGGCTCTTCCTTTCCTTATCAATCTTCTCTTGCGGTTTCCCACTGTCCTTCGCACGCGCTTCAAACCCGCCGTCCGCATCGAAGAGCGCGTAGGCGGGTATGCCGATCAACGTCAGGATCGCGTGTGCGAGCGGGATCGAAGTTTTGCATCCTACCGGTACGATGGAGACGCCAGCCGCTTCAAGCGAGCCGAAGGAATTTCTATCGCCAATGCCGTAGAACACTGATGATTCTGTCGTGCCTTCCACTAGAAAAGCACGATGCGCGAAGAGAGTCACGGCAAGCTGGTTCGCCACGCAGCCATCGAGCTGGCGATCAACTGTATCGGGGCTCAGCACGCCGTCCAGCCTGGCCTTTACGTCAGCAAGCGTGGCGAAGTAGACCGTGACCATAGGAATTTCGTCAGATGACCTCGTCAGCCGTCTGATTTGGTCGAAATGACGCGCCTCAAGGAAGTAGGGGCTATGAGTTGCATAGGTCACTTGGATACGCTTACCGGCGTCTTCGGCGAGCGACCGGAGCACCTTGGCGAACGTTTGAGCCTGAATCGGGTGCTGAAAGAGTTCCGGCTCCTCGATCGCCAGACAAATGACACCCTCTGCCGATGCCGCACCTGACTGTGCCAGAAGTTGGAGCGCTGAGATCAGAAGCGTGCGCTGAAAGCCATGCCCTTGTCGCTCTACCGTTGTCGCGGTTGTGCCATCGAGCACGGCTACGTCGAACCTCGTGCGAGGCGCTCTGAGTTCCACGTCGGCGGGAGAGACCGTGACAGCCCGACCCGGGGAGTAGGACGCGACGACCGCATTGAGTTGCGTCGTCATGGTTTCGAGCTGCGCCTTGAATTTCTCCTCATAAACTTTCTGTTGCTTCGCGCGTGACTCCTCGACGATATTTGCGATAGCCTCATCTGCAGCAGCACGATCGACTGAATGTTCAAGGATTCGACCGATGATGCTTGACTTTCCGTCGATCGACTCCTCGCTTGCCCGAAGGTCGGCCGTGACTAGGACGAAATCGAAAAGGCCACTCATTTTTCCACCGCTGTTGAAGCCGAAGAAGTTGGTCTGTAGGAACTCCGGTGCTTCGACGAGCTGGTCTGTGTGATCAGCCTCCCACGTCGTCAAAGCTTGGATAGCGGCATCGACATTGCCCCAGGCCGGAAGACCAAGCGACGAATCTGAGGCTCGCAGTTCGTTGTATGCGGCCTTCTTGTCGGCAGCCGATCCCTTGCCGCGAATGGCGTTGAACGGCGCGTAGCTCTTTGAGTTCGCAGAAAGACTTTCAGACCCATCGCAACCGCGACGCTTCCAAGCGGTGAATGTCGTGACGCCTGCCGGAGTGTACTTGCCAAGCTCGTTGCGATCCTTCTCGGTGAGGTCAGTGAATGTGACCTGCACCTCGATATCTTCGCCCGTCACCCCGAAGGAGCAGTCCTGCTCCGTCAGCGAATTAGGCTTGCCGTTGAAGTACCAGTCGAGAGCACGAAGCACAGTTGACTTGCCGGTACCATTGGGCCCGATAAATGTCGTGACGGAATCGAAGGGGATGGTCACATCTTTTAATGTGCGGAAATTTTTGATGCGAACGGATTGGATCTTCATTACGGGTTCCGGTGTAAGGGGTGTAATGGGAAAAGGGGACGGACGTAATTAAAGAGCCTCGACACTACAGACTCAGTCCGCTTCACCCGAGCAGCCTCAGCTCAAACACCGCCCCCCACCCTCGCGTGCCAAGCATCGGAACAAAGGGGGCCGGAACAAAGGGGACGGAGGTAATTAAGCAGCCTTAATTACCTCCGTCCCCTTTAGTTTGCCTTTAGTTTGACTCTGGAGCGCCCAGTCCCTTGCTGTAGATCCCCGACCGGTCGAAGCAACAGGCACGGCGCTTGCCGGACGCGAGCATGTCGCAGGCATTGATGATGCG
>JANMAO010000189.1:0-5711 GCA_031359875.1 Lysobacter sp. | reverse complement strand
GGGCCGACGTCCGGAAGCGCGGGCCTGCTCATAGGTCGGTACCAGACCCGTCGCACGATCGCGCAGTTCGCCCAATCGGCCCTGCGGATCCGGATGCGTCGACAGCCATTCCGGCGGGCGGGTGCCGTTGGCGGCGATCATGTTCTGCCACAGGTTGACGGCCTGGCGCGGATCGAAGCCGGCCTTGGCCATCAGTTGCTGGCCGACGACATCGGCCTCGCTTTCCTGCGCGCGCGAACCCGGCAACAGGAACCCGGTCTGCGCCAGCACGCTGCCGCCCTGCACCGCCGCAGTGGCGGCGCCCTGGCCATACCGGGAACCGAGCAGCGCGCCGATCAGCTGCAGTGCGCCCTGCGCTCCCGCCTGGCGGGTGATGCGTTCCTCATGGTGGCGCGAGACGACGTGGCCGATCTCATGCGCGATCACCGTCGCCAGCTGGTCCTGGTTTTTGGCGACGCTGAAGATGCCGGTGTTGACGCCGACCTTGCCGCCGGGCAGCGCAAACGCGTTGGGCTCCGGGTCGACGAAGACTGCAGTCTCCCAGCCCGCGCCCTGCCAGTTGGCCGGCAATTCACGCACGAGCGCACTGACGACGCAACGCACATATCCGGTCTGGCGGGCGTCGCTGCTTTGCGGCGTCTTGGCTTTGGCCTCGGCAAAAGCCTGCGCACCGAGCGCGTCGAGCTGTTGCTGCGACACCGCACCGACGTACTGGGTGCGGCCGGTCGGCGAGGTAGTGGTGGCACAGCCGGCGACGGCGGCAGCGAGAGCAAAACCGAGCAACAAAGGCTTCATACACATCCAAGCGCTATTCAGGACCGTGCCGTTGTAAGCGCAATGATCTGAACGCGGCGTCAACTGCACCGCGCCGCCATCGCAATCGTGTGCCGTGTCTCGACAACGCGCCACAGCCAGACCCGCGTACCGATCACTAAACGCCGCGCCGCCGCTCACCCTGGGAATCCGTTTGCGACCGCAAACTACACGTCGAGATTCGAGACCTTCAACGCATTGTCCTCGATGAACTCGCGGCGCGGTTCGACCACGTCGCCCATCAGCGTCGAGAAAATCTGGTCGGCGGCGACCGCGTCCTCGATCCGCACTTGCAACAGGCGGCGGGTCTCGGGGTTGACCGTGGTTTCCCACAGCTGTTCCGGATTCATTTCGCCCAGGCCCTTGAAGCGCTGGATCTGGCGGCCCTTCTTGGCTTCGTCCAGCAACCACGCCTGCGCTTCGGCGAAGCTGGCGATCGCCTGGGTGCGATTACCACGCACGATCTGCGCGCCTTCGCGCACCAGCCCATGCAACGCGCTGGCGGCTTCGCGCAATGCGCGCAGTTCGCCGTGCTCGAACACCGACAGCGGCAAGACTTGCGTCAACTCTTCGCCCATGTGCGTGCGGGTGACCAGCAGCGCGGCCGGGCGCGCATCGGTCGCCGCCTGCAGCGTGAGCTGGTAACGCGGCTTGCCCAGGCCGCTGCGATTCAGGCGCGACTGCAGGGCATCGAGTTCCACACGTTGATTGACTTCAGGCTCATCGGTGCTGCTCGCAAACGAGGTCGCATCGAGCGGGGTGAAGTCGACCAACGCCTGCAGCACCAGCGGATCGTAGCGATGCGCATTGCGCGCGATGGTGTCGCGCGCACCGGCGAAGATCAGCAGCAGCTTTTCGAGCGCCGCGCCACTGATCTGCGGCTCGCCCTCGGCCGGAATCAGCGCCGCGCCCTCGACCGCATTACCGGCGAGGTACACGTCCAGCGCGGCGTCGTCTTTCAGGTACAACTCGGTCTTGCCCTGCTTGATCTTGTACAGCGGCGGCAGCCCGATATAGATGTGGCCGCGCTCGATCAACTCCGGCATCTGCCGGTAGAAGAAGGTCAGCAGCAGCGTGCGGATGTGCGAACCGTCGACGTCGGCGTCGGTCATCAAAATGATGCGGTGGTAGCGCAGCTTGTCCGGGTTGTACTCGTCCTTGCCGATGCCGGTGCCGAGCGCGGTGATCAGGGTGCCGACCTCGGCGCTGGCGAGCATGCGGTCGAAACGCGCGCGCTCGACGTTGAGGATCTTGCCCTTGAGCGGCAGGATCGCCTGGGTCTTGCGGTTGCGGCCCTGCTTGGCCGAGCCGCCGGCGGAGTCGCCCTCGACGATGAACAGTTCCGACAGCGCCGGATCCTTCTCCTGGCAGTCGGCGAGCTTGCCCGGCAGCCCGGCGATATCCAGCGCGCCCTTGCGCCGGGTCAGGTCGCGGGCCTTGCGCGCGGCCTCGCGGGCACGCGCGGCGTCGACGATCTTGCCGGCGATGGCGCGTGCCTCAGCCGGGTGTTCCTGCAGGAACTCCTGCAAACGTGTACCGAACGTGGTCTCAACGACCGGCCTGACGTCGGAACTGACCAGCTTTTCCTTGGTCTGGCTGGAGAAGCTCGGATCGGGCACCTTGACCGACAGGACCGCAATCATGCCCTCGCGCATGTCGTCGCCCGACAGCGTGATCTTGGCCTGCTTCGCAATCCCGTTCTGCTCGATGTAGTTCGACAGCGTGCGAGTGAGCGCAGCACGGAAACCGATCAGGTGGGTGCCGCCATCCTTCTGCGGGATGTTATTGGTGAAACAGAACATCGTTTCCTGATAGGCGTCGGTCCACTGCAGGGCGACGTCGACGGTGATGCCGTTCATTTCGCCCGACACCGAAATCACGTTCGGATGCAGCGGCGTCTTCAGCAGCGCCAGATATTCGACGAACGAACGGATGCCGCCCTCGAACTCGAACACGTCGCGGCGGGCTTCGTCGCCGGCCGCGGCGCGCTCGTCGGTCAGGGTGATGCGGACCCCGGAATTGAGGAACGACAGCTCGCGCAGGCGCTTGGCGAGGATGTCGTAATGGAACTCGACGTCGCTGAAGATCGCGGCCGCCGGCTTGAAGCGCAGCAGGGTGCCGCGCTTGGCGGATGGTTCCTGGGTCTGCAGCGGATACAGCGGCTCACCCAGCGCGTACTCCTGCCGGTAGTGGAAGCCGTCGCGCCAGATGTCGAGCCACAGATGCTCGGACAGCGCATTGACCACCGACACGCCGACGCCATGCAGGCCACCAGAGACCTTGTAGCTGTTGTCGTCGAACTTACCGCCGGCGTGCAGCACGGTCATGATGACCTCGGCCGCGGACACGCCCTCTTCCTTGTGGAGGTCGACCGGGATGCCACGGCCGTTGTCGGAGACCGACACCGAGCCATCCGCGTGCAGGACCACCGTCACTTCGTCGGCGTGGCCGGCCAGCGCCTCGTCGATGGCGTTGTCGACCACCTCGAACACCATGTGGTGCAGGCCGGTGCCGTCATGGACGTCACCGATGTACATGCCCGGACGCTTGCGCACGGCGTCGAGGCCGCGCAGGACGGTGATTTTGCTGGAGTCGTAATTGAGGTTGGGGGCGGCGGCGGGCACGGGATCCCCGGCGCCGGCGTTCAAATCGGACTCGTGTGGCGACATGCGGTTTGCAGGCTCCCGCGACGCGCGTTCCGGAGCGACCTGCGCGCGTCGAGACTCATTAGCTATGGATGCGTGCAGTATACCAACCCACCCCACGCCCAGGCAGGTTCATGGCGCGTGCGGCAGGGCCGCTTCAGCCTGGATTTGTCCTTGTTCCACGTGGAACACAGCAACGGGCGCCCCCAGTTCGCGCAGCGTCGCGGGCGCTTCCGTCCCGGTGATGAAGACCTGGGCCCCGCTCGCCTGCAAGCGTTCGAGGATCCGCCGTTGATGCGGGCGGTCGAGTTCGGACGCGAGATCGTCCAGCGCCACCACCGGCCACTCGCCGCGCAAGGCCGCGTGGTGTTCGGCCTGCGCCAACAGGGCCGACAACGCCGTCAACTTGGCCTGGCCACGTGACAGCGCGGTCCGACCCGGAATCGCCGCATGGTCGATGCGCCAATCGGCGCGGTGCGGGCCAACCGAGGTGAACCCGGCGGCGCGGTCGCGGTCGCGCGCCAGCAGCAGGGCATCGGCCAGCGCGAACTCCTCGCGGCGCCAACCGGGCTGGAATTCCAGTGCGCTGTTGCCGGCGGCCGGCAGCAGGGTGGCCAGCACCGCCTGCAGCTGCGGCTGCAGTTGCTCCACGTAGCGCTGCCGGTGCTGGGTGAGCGGCTCACCGGCCACCGCCATTTCCTGCTCCCACGCGTCCAGCTGATCCCCGGGTGATCGGCTTTTCAACAAGGCATTGCGCTGCTTGAGGGCGCGGGCGTAGCGGCGCCAGAGCGGGAGGAAGCCGGGTTCCACGTGGAACAGTCCCCAGTCGAGGAAGCGGCGCCGGGTGTCGCCGCCGCCCATGATCAGGGCATGGCTCCCAGGCTCGACCGTAACCACCGCCAAGGCGGCGCATAACTCCCCGAGGTGGTCGACGTCGGCGCCATCCAGTCGGCCGCTCCAGGACTGGCCGCCATGCCGCAGCCCCGCCCGGCGGACACGAGGCGCGGACGCGAGCCCTTCCTGCCATTCGACGAACACCTCGACCGCTTCGGTGCCGCTGCGGATCAGGCCCTCATGCACGCGACCGCGGAAGCTGCGGCCATAGGCCATCAGGTGCAGCGCCTCCAGGAGGCTGGTCTTGCCGGCCCCATTGGCGCCGGTGATCAGGTTCAAGCCCGGCGACGGGGCCAGGCTGACGCGCTCGAACCGGCGCAGGCCGGCGATGTCGAGGCGGGTTACCCGCACCGCGCCACCCACCGCAAAGCAGAACGCCCGGACGGGGCCGGGCGTTCGTGTTTCACGTGGAACACCAGCATCACGTGTGCGTCGTTACAGCCGCAGCGGCATCACCACGTGCCGGCATTTTTCGCTGCCGGCCTCGCGCACCAGCGCCGAGGAGTTGGCATCGCGCAGTTGCAACACCACAAACTCATCGCGCAGCGCCGACAGGGCGTCGAGCAGGTAATTGACGTTGAAGCCGATGGCGAGGTTGTCGACCTTGGTGTCGGCCTCGATTTCTTCCTGCGCTTCTTCCTGCTCCGGGTTGTGGGCGTTGATCTTCAGCTGCCCCGGCGACACTTCGACCCGGACCCCGCGGTACTTCTCGTTGGACAGGATCGCGGCACGTTGCAGCGCGGCCCGGAACACCTCGCGGTCGACCCGGACTTCGCGGTCGGCGCCGATCGGGATCACTGCTTCGTAATCGGGGAAGCGGCCGTCGATCAGCTTGGAAGTGAAGGTGACATCGTCGCGCTTGACCCGGATGTGGCTGCGCCCGACTTCCAGCTCCAGCTCACGATCGCCGCCCTCGAGCAGCCGTTGCAGTTCCTGCACGCCCTTGCGCGGCACGATGATCTGGCGCTTGGTCTGCGCCCCGGCGTCGAGTGGCGCCTCGCACAGCGCCAGCCGATGGCCGTCGGTCGCAACGCAACGCAGCATCTTGTCGCGCAGGTCAAACAGCAGTCCATTGAGGTAGTACCGCACGTCCTGCTGCGCCATCGCGAACGCGGTGCGCTCGATCAGTTCCTTGAGCGCGGCTTCCGGCACGCGTACCCGTTCGGTGGCCTCCATCTCGTCGACCGAGGGAAAGTCGTTCGCCGGCAGGCTCGCCAAGGTGAATCGGCTGCGCCCGGCCTGGACCGTGACCTTGTCGCCGGTCTGGGTCACCGTGACCTTGCTGCCATCGGGCAGTGCCCGCACGATCTCGAACAGTTTGCGCGCCGGGATCGTGGTCTCACCGTCCTGGGCGTCATC
>JANMAO010000166.1:0-2316 GCA_031359875.1 Lysobacter sp. | reverse complement strand
CACAAGCACCAGCCGCGACAGCCCCATCGTCTTCAGCGCGCGCGCCGCGGAGCCGATATTGCCCGGATGCTGGGTGCCGACCAGGACAATCCGGATGCGTGCGAAGGGATCTGCGGTGGATGCGGGATCGGCGCTCATGGACGCAATGGTAAACTCCGCGCCCGGCTCTGGGCCGGCCTGCTCTTTTCCACTGCTCGCCGACCGCCGCTCTTGGTGAGCCTGTCGAACCACGGAGTCCGTTCGCGTATGCAAAAGCCTGCCGTCAATGTCATGGTCAAGGCGGCCCGTGCCGGCGGCAATATGCTGTTGCGGCACATGCACCGGCTCGACGCGATCAACGTCATCGAAAAGGACCGCTTCGACTACGCCAGCGAGGTCGACAGCCTCGCCGAGGCGGAGATCATCAAGGAGCTCAAGCGCGCCAATCGCGTCTATGCCATCCTCGCCGAGGAAGGCGGCAAGCAGAAAGGCATTCGCGACGGCGGCCGGTTCACCTGGGTGATCGATCCGCTCGACGGCACCAGCAACTACCTGCATGGCTTTCCCCATTGGTGCGTATCGATCGCGCTCGTCGAGAACGGCGAGCCGATCCACGGCGTGGTGTTCGATCCGTTGCGCAACGATCTGTTCACCGCCAGTCGTGGTTCCGGCGCCGCGCTCAACGAGCGCAAGATCCGCGTCAACGAGCGCAAGGACCTCACGGGCGCGCTGCTGGCCACCGGCTTCCCGCCGCGCGAGCGTGTCCGCGTCGGTGCGCAGCTGGAATGCGTGCGCGAACTGCTGCGCGATGCCGAGGACGTGCGTCGTACCGGCTCGGCCGCACTCGACCTCGCCTATGTTGCCTGCGGGCGCACGGACGGCTATTTCGAAGCCGGTCTGCAGGCATGGGACATCGCCGCCGGCGTGCTGCTGGTGCGCGAGGCTGGGGGGCGCGTCTGCGACTACCGCGGCGCCGCCCTCGGCCGCATGGACGTCGCCCCGACCCGCGGCCACCAGCTCGTGGCCGGTGGGATCAAGCTGGTCGAACCATTGCAGAAGACGGTCGTGTCATCGGGATACGCCGCCGCTTTCGCTTGATCGAAACACCGACTGGTCGCATCGTTCGCCGATCACCCGAGTGGATGCCGCCATGTCGACCGACGTTATGGGACTCGCGGACCTTGCCCCGCAGCCGCTCGCCCACGCGACGGCCCTGTCCGCATGCTTCTACGTCGACCCATCGCTGCCCGCGCTGGAACGCCGCGCGATTTTCGATCGCAGCTGGCAGCTCATCGCCCACGTCTGCCAGTTGCGGAATGCCGGCGACCACGTCATCGCGGATCTCGCCGGCCTGCCGGTGCTCGCCGTGCGCGGCGGCGATGGCGAGGACGGTCCTGGTGAAATCCGCGTCTTCCACAATGTCTGCCGCCATCGCGCCGGACCGATCGCGCAATGCGACGGCCTCGCGGCGAAATCGCTGCGCTGTCGCTATCACGGCTGGACCTACACTCTCGACGGCCAGCTGAAATCCGCGCCGGAAATGTCCACGGCATCCGACTTCGATGTCAGCGACATCCGCCTGCCGCAATTGAAGATACGAATCTGGCAAGGCCTGGTGTTTGCGGCGGCCGACGCCATGCACGCCGTCGGCAAGAGCGATGATTTCGATGCCTTGGTCGCCGGCATCGATGCCCGCATCGGCACCCAGCGCGGGCTCGAACGCTACGGCCATCACCAGCGCGTCGGCTACGAAATCGCCTGCAACTGGAAGGTGTACGTCGACAATTATCTCGAGGGCTACCACCTCCCGCATGTGCATCCGGAACTCAACCGCATGCTCGATTACCGCAGCTACGTCACCGAACTCGCGGACTGGCACTCGCTGCAATGGAGTCCGCTGGAAAGCAATGAGTCGCTTTACGGCAACGGCGACGCGCTGTACTACTGGCTGTGGCCGAACACGATGCTCAACATCCTGCCCGGACGCCTGCAGACCAATCGCATCATTCCGCTGGCAGTCGATCGCTGCCGGGTCGAGTTCGATTTCTACTACGCGTCGGTTCAAGGCGGGGACGACAACTCCGGCCAAGCACGCGCCAAGCGCGAGGCCGACCTCGCCTTCAGCGACGTCGTCCAGCACGAAGACCTCGGCATCTGCGAGGACGTGCAGCGCGGCCTGGCGTCAGGCTCGTATGTTGCGGGCCGGCTGAATCCGCTGCGCGAAAGCGCGGTGCATCACTTCCAGGAATTGCTGCGCGACGCGTATCGTGAACCGATCTTCGTAGGAGCGACGTAAGTCGCGACCGGATATCCCACGCGATCGTGTGGTCGCGACTG
>JANMAO010000139.1:0-17435 GCA_031359875.1 Lysobacter sp. | reverse complement strand
GCGACAGGATGTCGCGTAGAAAAATCTCCTGGACACTCACTCGGCGAGTGAGCGGTGTCGGGGAAGCGCCCTTTCTTTTGGTTGGTGGTCTCTAAGCTCAAGTGCATCACTTAGCTTGGGGATCGGGAATGGGGCGGCACTATGCACAGCTGAGTGCGGAAGAGCGCGGGGTGATCATGGCTATGCAAGCGCAGGGTGCCAGTGGCCGGCAGATCGCAACGGTATTGCAGCGTGCCTCCAGCACCATTACCCGGGAGTTGCGCCGCAACGGCCATGGGCCGCGCACCGATCCGCGTGGACGCCCGCGCTTGCCGTACAACGCCACCTGTGCCGGTGCCCGCGCACGGCGCCTGCGATGCAAACCGCGTGTGGTCCGCAAACTCCACCGGCACGGCACGCTCTGGCGTCGCATCAGGCGCATGTTGGTCCGTCACTGGTCGCCACAGCAGGTGGCGGCCATGCTGCGGCACTGGTATCCGCAGCATCCGGACAAACGCGTGTCGCACGAGACGATCTACACCGCGATCTATGCCATGCCGCGCGGCCAACTGCGGCTCGAAGTGATTGCGCTCTTGCGCCAGGGGCGCGGGGATCGCCGGCGCAAGCGCATCGCCAGTGATGGTCGCGGCCGACTGCCCGATCTGCCCAGCATCCACCTGCGCCCACCGCAAGCCAACGAGCGGCTGTTGCCAGGACATTGGGAAGGCGACTTGATCGTGGGCGCCTACAACCGCTCGGCCGTTGGAGTACTGGTGTGCCGGCATAGCCTGTTACTGATGCTGGCCAAGGTCGAAGACACCACTTCGCTGGGCGTGCTGGAAGGCTTCCGCCGCACCTTTGCCCCGCTGCCGCAGGAGCTGCGCCAGACCCTGACCTATGACCAGGGCAAGGAAATGGCCCAGCATCGCAAGCTGAGCGAACTGACCGGCTTGGCCATTTACTTCGCCGACCCGCACAGCCCATGGCAACGTGGCATCTGCGAGAACACCAATGGCCTGTTGCGCCAGTACTTCCCCAAAGGCACCGATTTGTCGGTGCACTCGCAGCGGCAACTGGACGTCGTCGCCTGGCAGATGAACACGCGACCGCGCAAGACCCTGGGGTGGCGCTCACCGGCCGAGGTGTTCTTCGATCACTACATCAAGGCGCGCGATGGATTAATGCCCCCTGATGCACTTGCAGTTTGACTCCACCGTTACTTTTCTTTGGGCGCCATCAAAGAAAAGTGACTCGCCTGCGGCGGAAGCGTTTGCTTCAACGAGATTCGAGAGAATCTCACCCCGCATTCCACCTTCGTCGAGATGACGGTGAACGTTGGCTAGTCGCAACGATGCCCGCGGCAGATCGCGTCAGGCGATCTTCAACGCCGCCTGCAGCATCAGCCAGATCACGCAACCAAAGCCGCCAAACCACACCGCGCTGCGCAGGACATGGACGTTGGCGACGTAGAACACGCCGTGCAGCACACGCAGCCCGACGAAGGCCATCGCCAGCAGCGAGATCCGCGCGGGATCGACACCGGCGACCTGCGCCATCAACACCGACGCCGCGAACGGCGCGAACGCCTCGTACGCATTCAACTGCGCTCCGTTGGCGCGCAGGGTGCGCGGGTTGTCCTGCCTGGCCAGCCAAGTGCGGGGATCGCGGTTGTCGTAGCGCTTGCCCCCGGCCTTGGCGGTGGTCACCCAGACATAGGGCAGCAACGCGGCGATCAGGATGCACCAGTAAGCAGTCGTCATGGCTTGAGTTTCCCCGGGAGCTTGTTGTAGAGCCGAGCTTGCTCGGCTGCTTTCCTTCCGCCGATCGTAGAGCCGAGCAAGCTCGGCTCTACGATGAAAACGAGCGGGCGTTATTGCGGTGCCGCCGCTGGCTTGCCCGCCAGCATCTTGTCGCGTGCGGCCTTGAATGGATTGCCCGGATACCAGGTCGGCCACTGTTCGGAACTGGTGAGTTCGCGACCCACGCCATAGGCCGCGTTGAGGTCGTCGATCACGCCTTCGAGCTTCCACGTCGCCGGATCGTACTGATCGCCGGGCTTGTGGTAGCGGTGCTCGTTGTAATCCTTGGCCGCGGCGGCGCCGGCCGCGGTCCCGCCCTGGACAAGGTCGTCGCCGCTGCCGATATCCAGCGCCGGCACGCCGGCCTTGGCGAAGTTGAAGTGATCCGAGCGGAAATAACTACCGGCTTCCGGACGCGACTCGGCATGCACGGTCAGGCCCTGCCTGGTCGCGACCATCTTGAGCACGTCCTCGAGTTGCGAGCTGCCCATGCCGACCGCGGTGAGGTCGCGGGTCTTGCCGGCGACGCTGAGCGCGTCGAGGTTGACCACGCCGATGGTCTTGGCCAGGGGCACCACGGGATGCGCGACGTAATACTTCGAGCCGAGCAGTCCGGATTCCTCCAGTGTGACCGAGATGAACACCAGCGAGCGCTGCGGCGCCGGTTGCTGGTGCTTGAACGCCTCGGCGATCTCGAGGATGCCCGCCACGCCGCTGGCGTTGTCGACCGCGCCGTTGTAGATGATGTCGCCGCTGCCGTCGGGATTGACTTCGCCGACGTGCTTGCCCAGGTGGTCCCAGTGCGCCATGTAGATCATGGCTTCATCGGGGTGGGTGGTGCCGTCCAACCGGCCGATCACGTTGCGCGACTGCTTCTGCACGATCGTGCTCTTCAGGTCCAGCGCCAACGTTCCCTTGATCGCCACCGGCTTGAAGCCGCGTTTGCTGGCGGCGATGCGCAGTGCGTCGAGGTCCAGGCCGCTATCGGCGAACAGGGCCTTGGCCTGCTCGCCGGTCAACCAGCCCTGCGCCGGCACGCGGGGATCCGGGTCGGTGCTGGCGGGCAGGTTGTACTGGGCCCCGGACCAGGAGTTCTTCACCACTTCCCAGCCGTACGACGCGCCGGGGGTGTCGTGGATGATCAGCGCGGCGGCGGCGCCCTGGCGCGCGGCTTCCTCGAATTTATAGGTCCAGCGGCCGTAGTAGGTCATCCGCTTGCCTTCGAACAACGTCGGGTCGTTGACGTGGAAGCCCGGGTCGTTGACCAGCATCACCACGGTCTTGCCCTTGAGGTCGAGTCCGGCGTAGTCGTTCCAGTGCTGCTCGGGGGCATTGACGCCATAACCGACGAACACCAGCGGGCTGTTCTCGATCCTGACCTCGGGCTTGCCGGTGGTGGTGCCGACGACCATGTCCTCCCCCATCCTGAGGGTGCGCGGCTTGCCGTTGACGGTCAGTGTGAGCGATGTGTTCGGGTCGGCGGTGGTCTCGACCATCGGCACGGTCTGGAACCACTCGCCGTTGTTGCCGGGCTTGAGCCCGATGCGCTGCATCTGCGCCTTGATGTACTCGACCGATTTGTCCTCGCCCGGCGTGCCGGGGCCGCGGCCCTCGAACGCATCGGAGGACAGCACCTTGACGTGTGCGACGAAATCGCCGGCGTCAATGGCATCGTGAAAGGTGACGGCGGCGGTCGTTGCAGCGGGCGCAGGCGTTGTCGCAGCCGGTGCTGGCGGTGCGCGATTGCACGCCGCCAGTGCCGCGACCGCGGCCAGGCAAACCAGAAGATGTCGCGACATGGGAGTCCCTCGTGTGGCGGAACGCCCGATCTTACGCTGCGGCCGCAGCGCGCACGTTGATACGCGTCGCGGTTGCCCGTTGCGCCTGCGTCAATCCTGGGGCGCGCTGGCGGTGCTGTAGCGCATCGCGGTCGCGCCGGTCACGGGACCGATCCGTGCACTGTTGTGCACGTACAGTTTGACCTCGCGCTCGAACACCAGCGGGCCATCGACCACCGCGTTCGGCCCGATGATCACGCGCGGCGGCGTGCGCTTGCCGAACGAGATCGGCAACCAGCCGTGGCTCGGCTTCTCGACCTTGATCCCGCCCTTGACGTGTGAACCAACACCGACGGTGATGTCGCCATTGACGGTGTCGATGCCGCCACCCAGTTCGGTGGCGACCAGCCCGATCGCGCCGTTGACCGTCTCCACGCCCTTGGCGACGCGGCCGCCGCGATCGACGAACACGCTGCCGTTGACGGTCTCGATGCCGCCGTCGACCTGTACTTTCGTACCGAGATTGATGCTGCCGTTGACCGTGGTCAGGCCGCCGCTGTGGGCGTCGTCGGCGACCTTGATCCCGCCGTTGACGGTTTCGGCGCTGCCGGTGTGCGCGCCGGTCGCAATCCGAATGCTGCCGTTTACGGTTTCCAGGCTGCCATAGTTCTGCCCGGCTTCGGCATCGATGCTGCCATTGACCTTGTCGATCGAGTGGCCACCGGCATGGTCGCTGGCAAAGGCGAGCGGCGTCGCTGCGGCAAGAACGAGGACGAGGACGGCGGAATGGATGCGGGACATGGCATGGCCTTGGGAAGCGAAGGAATTCAGTACGGTTGATGCAGTCGCAAGCGGAAGGGTTCAGCCAGTCCGCCACGGCATCCTGCGACGCTTCGCTACACTCCGCATCTGTCCGAAGTCACGGGGCCATCCGTCGTGCATGCACCCAGCCAGCCCCCCAAACCCGTTGTCCTGCTGATCCTCGATGGCTGGGGTCATCGTGACGACCCGCAGGACAACGCGCTGGCACAGGCCGAGCTGCCGCACTGGCGCGCGCTGTGGGCGACGCAGCCGCACACGCTGATCGAAACCTCCGGCCGCCATGTCGGCTTGCCGGATGGGCAGATGGGCAATTCCGAAGTCGGGCACATGAACCTCGGCGCCGGCCGCATCGTCTACCAGGACCTGACCCGGATCGATGCCGCGATCGACGACGGCAGTTTTTTCGCCAATCCCGAACTGCGCGCCGCGTGCGCCGCCGTCATCGCCAGCGGCGGCACTTTGCACGTGCTGGGATTGCTGTCGCCCGGCGGCGTGCACAGCCATGAGCGCCACATCTTCGCGATGCTGGATCTGGCCAAGCGCGCCGGCGTACCGCGAGTCGCGGTGCATGCGTTCCTCGACGGTCGCGACATGCCGCCGAAGTCGGCCGCACCCAGCCTCAGCGCGCTGCAGGCGGCCTGCGATGCGCTGGGCAATGCGCACGTCGCCAGCATCGGCGGGCGCTACTACGCGATGGATCGCGACCAGCGCTGGGACCGGCTGCATCGCGCCTGGGACGCGATCGTCAACGCGCACTCCGAGTACCGCGCGCTCGATGCGCCCGCGGCGCTGGCGGCGGCGTATGCGCGCGGCGAGAACGACGAGTTCGTCGCACCCACGGTGATCACCGGCGAACACGGCGAAGGCACGCCGATCGTCGATGGCGACGCCGTGGTGTTCATGAACTTCCGCGCTGACCGCGCGCGACAACTGACTGCCGCTTTCGTCGATCCCGGCTTTGGAACCGGCACGTCCCATGGCTTTTCCGCGCGCCGGCCACGGCTGTCGCGTTTCGTGTGCCTGACCGAATATGACGCCAGGCTGCCGGCTGCGGTGGCGTTTGCGCCGGACAACCTGAGCCACACGCTCGGCGAGTTGCTCGCCGAGCACGGCATGACCCAATTGCGGATCGCCGAGACCGAGAAGTACGCGCACGTCACTTTCTTCTTCAGCGGCGGCCGCGAGGAGCCGTATCCGGGCGAAGAACGCATCCTGGTGCCGAGCCCGCGCGTCGCGACCTACGACCTGCAGCCGGAAATGAGCTGCCCGGAAGTCACCGCCCGGCTGGTCGACGCGATCCGCGCGCAGCGTTTCGACTTCATCGTCTGCAACCTCGCCAACCCGGACATGGTCGGGCATACCGGCGACCTGCAGGCCGCGATCCAGGCGGCGGAAGTAGTCGACGCCGCGGTCGGCGCAATCACCGATGCGGTGCGCGCGGTCGCGGGCGCGCTGCTGATCACAGCCGATCACGGCAACCTCGAAATGATGCGCGATCCCATCACCGGCCAGCCGCATACCGCGCACACGGTCGGACCGGTGCCGTTGATCTATGTCGGGGCGCAAGCAGCCGGCACCGCGACTTTGCGCGACGGCGGATCGCTGCGCGACGTCGCGCCGACCCTGCTGGCCCTGCTCGGTTTGCCGCAGCCGGCCGAGATGAGCGGGCGCAGCCTGTTCGCGACCGACTGATGCGGCGCCTGCGCACGAATGCCTGCGCCACCGCCCTGCTGTTGACGCTGGTCGTCGGCGTGGCGGGAGCGCAAAGCAGTCGCGACACCGAGCGCAAGCTCGACCAGATCAAGCGCGAACTGAAGGACGTCGCCTCCGAGCGTCGCCAGATCCAAGGCCAGCGCAGCGACGCCTCGCGCCAGCTGCGCGCCGCCGACGAACAGCTGGGTCATTCCAGCCGTGCGCTGAGCGAAACCGAAACCCAGCTCACGCACCAGCAGGCGTCGCTGGCCGCGCTGCAACAACGTCGCGATGTCCTGCAGTCGACGCTCGGCGCACAACGCCAGGAGTTGGCCACGCTGTTGCGCGCGGCCTACACCGTCGGCGGCGCGGCGCCGTTGAAGTTGATGCTGGCGCAGGACCGCGTCGCCGACGCCAGCCGGGTGCTGACCTGGGATCGCTACCTGCAGCGTGATCGTGCGCAGCGGATCGCGACACTGACCACGCAGCTGCACGAACTCGACGCGGTCGAACAGCAGATCGCACAGGCCCGCAGCCAGCTGGCCGCGGCCAAGGACACCCAGCGCGCGCAGCTGGCGCAGCTGCAGCGCGATCGCCGCGCCGGGGCGCAGACCGTCGCGCAGCTGGACCAGCGTTATCGTGATCGCAGCGATCGCGAGCAGGCGCTGGGTCGCGATGCCAAGGGGCTGGAACAGCTGCTGGTGCAACTGCGTGCTGCCGCTGCGCGCGAGGCCGGACGCAAGGCGGAAGCCGCCCGCGCCGCACGCGAAGCGGCCAGGATTGCGGCCCGGGCAGCGACCAAAGCCGCGCCCATCCCGGGCGTGCGCGGCAAGCCGCGGCCCGCGCCGCCAACGATCGCCAATGCCGCGCCGCTGCAGGTTGGCGGTCTCGGCTGGCCGGTCTCGGGAACCTTGCTGGCCGGCTTCGGCGGCACCATGCCCGATGGCGGCACCAGCCAGGGCGTGCTGATCGGCGCGGCGACCGGCACCCCGGTCAAGGCCGTTGCCGATGGTCGCGTGGTGTTCGCCGACTGGATGAAGGGCTACGGCCTGATCCTGATCGTCGACCACGGCAACGGCACCATGACCCTGTACGCGCACAACGAGGCGCTGCTGCGCGATGCCGGGGACAGCGTCAAACGCGGCGATCCGGTTGCCAGCGTCGGCAATTCCGGCGGCCAGGGGCGGCCCGGTTTGTACTTCGAGTTGCGACGCAACGGCCAGCCCGTGAACCCGATGGGCTGGCTGCAGAAGCGCTAGCGGGTCCCGCCGGTCAGCGCGGCGAGCCCCGAATGATCGCCGGGTTCTGCGTGTTCGCGCCGCTGACGGCCACGCCCGCATAATCCAAACGAACCCGCGCTGCGTCGCGTGGTCAACCTGCACACCATCCGTTCGGAGTTTCCGGCATGCGTCCTGGTCCCTGGATCCCGCTGTTCTTGTTGCTCCTGCCGCTGGCGACGGCTTACGCGCAGCAGGTGCCCGCGCAGGCAACGCCAACACCTGTGTCGCCGCGATCCGAGATCGCCCGCAGCGACGACCCCGATGCCACCGAGAGCGCCGCCACCAAGGTGCCGCTTGACGAAATCCGCCGCTACGTCGGCGTCTACAACGCGGTGCGCGAGGCGTATGTCGACCCGGTCGACGACAAGAAGCTGATGCACTCGGCAATCAAGGGCCTGCTGCTCGACCTGGATCCGCACAGCGCCTATCTGGAAAAAAACGAAGCGCAGGCCTTCGACGAAGAGACCAATGGCGCCTATGCCGGCATTGGCGTCGAAGTCCAGCCGCAACCCGACGGCCGGATCAAGATCATTGCGCCGATCGACGACACCCCGGCCGCGC
This sequence comes from Lysobacter sp., assembly GCA_031359875.1. Taxonomy (GTDB): domain Bacteria; phylum Pseudomonadota; class Gammaproteobacteria; order Xanthomonadales; family Xanthomonadaceae; genus Cognatiluteimonas. The sequence continues at coordinate 9,524 of JANMAO010000139.1, read as the reverse complement.
GCGCCGGGATCAAGTCCGGCGACATCATCACCGCGGTCAACGGCAAGCCGGTGTCGGGGAGCGACGACGACAGCCCGTTGCGCGGCGTCCCCGGCAGCAAGGTCACCTTGACATTGGTACGCCAGGGCGTCGCCAAACCGTTCGACGTGACCTTGCAGCGCGAGACCATCCGCGTTGCCAGCGTGCGCGGACACCTGCTCGAGCCGGGCTACGCCTATCTGCGGGTTGCCGCGTTCCAGGCCGATACCGCGGCCGATTTCGAGCGTGTACTGGAACAGCTGCAGATCCAGGCCGGCGGCGAGAAATCCGGCCGAGGCCTGCGTGGCCTGGTGCTCGATCTGCGCAGCAATCCGGGTGGCTTGCTGACCGCCGCGGTGCAGATCGCCGACGACCTGCTCGACACCGGCAAGATCGTCAGCACCCGCGGTCGCATCGCGATCAGCGATAGCGAATTCAGAGCGACCCCGGGCGACCGCATGCATGGGGCGCCAGTGGTGGTGCTGGTCGATGCCGGCTCCGCCAGCGCTGCCGAGGTGCTGGCCGGCGCGCTGGCCGACAACCACCGTGCGCGCGTGGTCGGCAGCCGCACCTTCGGCAAGGGCTCGGTGCAGACCCTGCTGCCGCTGGACAACGGCGACTCGGTCAAGCTCACCACCGCGCGCTACTACACGCCCAGTGGCAAATCGATCCAGGCGCGCGGGATCCAGCCCGACGTGGTGCTGCATCCAGCCAAGGACGCGGCCAACGGCGGTCACGCCGACTACGCCGAAGCTCTCTTGCCCGGGCACCTGCGCGGCGATGCCGAAAGCGAAGCCGGCAGCCATGCCGGCGACGTCCTCGACGGCGACGCGCCGATTGCCGCGGCATTGGTGGAGTTGAAAAAGCAGGTCGTTGGGGTGGCCGCGCCAAAGCCGCGCGGCTAGCGTCAGCGCGGCTTCGCCGGCAGCGGGAACAGCGTCACCACGCTTTCGCCGGTGGCGTCGTCGCGGATCGCCGACTGGCCCTTCTTCTCGACTTCCTCGATGCGGACGACGCTTTGCATCGGCAGGTGCAGCACGCGGGTGTTGCCGAATTCGTCACGCAGCCGCTCCTCGGTCGGATCGATCACCACGCCGTCGTTGACATCGAACACCAGTTCGCCGATCTCGGTGAATCCCCACAGGCTGCTGGCGGCCACGCGCCGGGCGTAAAGCTCGTAGACGCGACCGTGGTTGAGGAAGGTGACCTTGTACAGCTTCATCTCGCAATTATAGGCGGGAGGCTGTGCAGGGCCGTTCAATAGCCGCGCCAGCTGCGCAATCGTCGCGCAATCGCTGCGCGTACAAACAGCGCATACAGCACGCCGAAACCGAAGCCGGCGATATGTGCCGCCCATGCCACCGCGCCGAACGCCGGGCCGATGAAAGCGAACGCGATCTGCAACAGCGCCCAGATTCCGATCAGCAGCGACGCCGGCGCACGCACGAATTCCAGGAACAGGCCCAGCGGCACCACCACCCCCAGCCTGGCCCGCGGGAACAGTGCCAGGTAGGCACCGATCACCGCCGACACCGCGCCGCTGGCGCCGATCACCAGCCGGTGCGGTGCGCCGATCACCAGCACCGCGACCAGGTTGGCGACCATGCCGCCGACCAGGAACAGCAGCAGGAACCGCCACGGTCCCATCGCCCGCTCGGCCGGCAGTCCGAAGATCAACAGGAAGACCACGTTGCCGAGCAGGTGGGCCCAGTCCGCGTGCAGGAACAGTGCCGACAGCAGACGCAGGCCGCGGGCCTCGGACCACAGGGCCTGCCAGGTATCGGCGAGCGCCTGGCCGCCGGTAAGCGCGCCCCAGTCCTGCAACAGCGCATGTTGCGCCGGCCCGGCGCGGGTACTGGCCCACAGGTACGCCAGCCACAGCATCGCGACCAGCAGCGGGGTGGCCCAGCGCCGGGTCGGATGGGTGCGGGTCGGGAGGGAAACGAACATGCGTCGGCAGTGTGCGCGCAAGCCGGACGATAACGCTTCGCGCCGGCGGGGGGCGGGCGCCCAGGGCAGGAGTGCTAGATCGGGTGACTTGTTACTAAATAGTGAAGGCCACGTTATAGTGCATACGGCGTCGTACGTCGGGAGGCTCCGGCACGCGCTGGCACAAGGCCCCAGAGCCTCACCCTCCTGCGAATCACAGACCACGTCACCCGGAGACCGCTGCAATGCAGACCGCTTCCCGCATCATCCAGATTTCCGCCCTCGCGCTCGGCATTGCCGGCGCGCTGGCGTGTAACCCGGCGCACGCGTCAGGCTTCCAGCTGCGCGAGAACAGCGTCAAGAATCTCGGTCGCGCCAATTCCGGCACCGCGGTCGCCAAGGACGATGCGTCCGTCGTTGCCAACAACCCGGCGGCGATGGTCAACCTCGACAAGACCACGGCCCAGGTCGACGCCACCAACATCAATCTCAATGCGACGTTCACCGGCGGTGGCAGGGCGGCGGCCGCGTTTGGCCCCGCGGCTCCGGCACTCACCGGCGGCAACGGCGGCGACCCCGGCAAGGCTGCGGTCGTTCCCGCGCTGGCGATCGTGGTTCCGATGGGCAATTTCCGCTTCGGCGCCAGCGTCAGCGGCCCGTTTGGCCTGAAGACCGAGTACGACCCGCGCTGGGTCGGCCGCTACAACGCGATCAAGTCGGACGTGAAGACCGTCGATCTCACCTTGTCCGCGGCGTGGGCGATCACCGACCGCTTCTCGCTCGGCGCCGGCGTCATCGCCCAGCGCGCCGATGTCACCCTGACCAACGCGATCGATTTCGGCACCGCGCTGTGCGCCGGTTCGGGCAACCCGGCCAACTGCTTCAACCCTGCGTTCCCGTTCCATCCGCAGGGCGCGGACGGCAGCGTCGAGGTCAAGGGCAACGACAATGCCTACGGCTGGTTGTTGGGTGCGCAATGGCGGGCAGCCGACAACTTCGTCATCGGCTACTCGCATCATTCCAAGATCGACCACAACCTGACCGGTAACGCCACCTTCTTCAAGCCAGCCAGCGTTGCGGCCACGTTTGCCGCCCGCGGCATCACTGCGTACAACGACGGCGCGATCTACGCACCGCTGACCACGCCGAGCATCGATACGCTGAGCGCACGCTGGGACATCAACGAGCAGTTCCGCCTGATGGGCGACATCCAGCGCACCGGCTGGAACTCGCTGAAGAACGTCACGGTCTACCGTGCCAACGGCGCGCTGCTGGGTCCGGCCGAAGCGTTCGACTGGAAGGACACCACCTACCTCAGCGTCGGCGGCGAGTGGGACATGAACAAGGACTGGACCATGCGCGCAGGTATCGCCCATGACCAGACCCCGACCAACGACCGCACCCGCACGCCGCGCCTGCCCGACAACACCCGCATGTTGTATTCAGTGGGTGCGACATGGCATGTCTCCGACGCCTTCAGCGTCGACGCCGCCTACCAGCGCATCACCATCGACAATCCGAGCATCAACGTCGTGTCGTCGAGCGGCTCGCGCCTGACCGGCACGTTCAGCGGGCACGCGGACCTGGTTGGCGTCTCGGCGCAGTACCGCTTCTGATCCACAGCTTCATTGCTGCATGAAAAAGCCCCGCTTCGGCGGGGCTTTTTTGTGTTTGTTTTTTCGATGAAATCTGGAATGCTTTCGGCGCTGCTTCGGGCCGCTTTGGATCAAACGCTTCCGCCGTAGGCGGGTCACTGTTCTTTGATAGCGCCCAAAGAAAAGTAACCAAAAGAAAGGGCGCTTCCCCGACACCGCAAACTCGCCGAGCGAGTCTCAAGGGGATTTTTCTACGCGACATCCTGTCGCGGAGAAAAACAGCGCACATCCATGTGCGCTGCCCTACGGGTCTGCGGAAGGGTGTCTTGTTCGAGCATTCCTAGAGTCAACGGCAAATCCCCAAGGCAATGGCGCGCTGATGCTCTCTCTGCTCTTGACTCTAGGTGCGAATCACTCACAAGGCTGCACGCTAGACCCCAACGGGGCGGCGCACATGGATGTGCGCCGTTTTCAGCCGAGCCAGGGATGGCGAGTCTGAAAATCGTTCTGGAACTACAAACTTCTGGTGAGCCCTGTCGGGGAAGGCCGCTTTCTTTTGGTTACTTTTCTTTGCGGCTTTTCAAAGAAAAGTGACTCGCCAACGGCGAAAGCGTTTAAGGCAAAGGCCCGAACAACTCACCGACCCCCCACCTTCGCGGGGATGATGAACAACCGTTGCGCGGCGCTGAGGTGACGACGTCGCAAACGCCTACTCGCCCAACGTCAGCAACGACGCATTCCCCCCCGCCGCGGTGGTGTTGACCGTCACCGTCTTCTCGGTCGCAAACCGCGGCACGTAGTGCGGACCACCGGCCTTCGGTCCGGTGCCCGAAAGACCCTGCCCGCCGAACGGCTGCACCCCGACCACCGCGCCGATCTGGTTGCGGTTGACGTAGGCGTTGCCGACGTTCACCCGCGACACGATGCGCTCGATGGTCTCGTCGATGCGCGAGTGGATGCCGAGCGTCAGCCCGTAGCCGGTGGCGTTGATCGCGTCGATCACCTTGTCGAGCTCCCCGGCCTTCCAGCGCACCACGTGCAAGGCGGGGCCAAAGACTTCCCGCTGCAGGCGGTCGATCGAATCGATCTCCCACGCACTCGGGGCGAAGAAGCTGCCATGCGCGGTGATGTCAGGATCCATCGGCGCCTGCGCGATCAGCCTGGCCTCGCCGCGCATGCGTTCGGCGTGGGCGTGGAGCAGGCCCAGGGCGTCGCTGTCGATCACCGGACCGATGTCGGTCGACAGCAGGCCCGGATCGCCGACCTTCAATTCCGCCATCGCGCCGGCGAGCATCGCCACCACCTTGTCGGCGATGTCCTCCTGTACGAACAGCACGCGCGCGGCCGAGCAGCGCTGGCCGGCGGAAGTAAACGCGGAGGACAGCGCGTCCTTGACCAGTTGTTCGGGCAGTGCGGAGGAATCGCCGATCAGCGCGTTCTGGCCGCCGGTCTCGGCGATCAGCACGCCGATGGCGGCATCGCGCGCGGCCAGCGCGCGGTTGATCGCGCGCGCGGTGTCGGTGGAACCGGTGAAGGCGACGCCGGCGACACGCGGATCGCGGGTCAAGGCCGCGCCGACGGTGGCGCCGTCGCCGGGGAGGAACTGCAGCACCGCCAAGGGCACGCCAGCCTCGTGCAGCACCTGGACCGCGGCATAGCCGATGAGATTGGTCTGCTCCGCCGGCTTGGCGATGACACTGTTGCCGGCCGCGAGCGCTGCCGCGATCTGTCCCGCGAAAATCGCCAGCGGGAAATTCCACGGGCTGATGCAGACGAACACGCCGCGCCCGCACAACTGCAGCGTGTTGGACTCGCCGGTCGGGCCGGGCAGCGGTTCCGGCGCCGAGAACAATTCGCGTGCCTGCGCCGCGTAGTAGCGCAGGAAGTCGACCGCCTCGCGTACTTCGGCGACGCCGTCGGCAATGGTCTTGCCTGCTTCCTTGGTGCACAGCGCGATGAATTGCGGCATGCGCTGCTCGAGCAGATCGGCGCCACGTTCGAGGATCGCCGCGCGCGCGTCCGCCGGCGTCCGGTTCCAGCCAAATTGCGCCTTGACGGCATTTTTCAGCGCCAGCTCGACGGTGGCGTTGTCGGCGGCCTGCCACTGGCCGACGGTTTCGCGGCGGTCGGCCGGATTGGATACGGCGATGTACGCGCCGGTATTCGTTGCTCCCGGCACCAGCGGCAGCGCGCGCCAGTCCCGGACCGCGGCGTTGATGGCGTCGGCCAGTGCACGCAGCTGGTCGTCGTTGGCGAGGTTGATGCCCATGGAGTTGTCTCGATTTGAACTTTCGACCAGAGCCGCCTGCACGCGATAGAGGTCGCGCGGCAGCGGAATGCGGGGGTGCGCGACGCTTGGATTGGAGCCAGAGGTGAACCCGGCCACGGTCTCGACCGGGTCGCGGATCAGGTCGTCGATCGCGACGTTGTCATCGGTGATGCGGTTGACGAAGCTGGAATTGGCGCCGTTCTCGAGCAGGCGCCGCACCAGGTAGGGCAGCAGGTCTTCGTGCGAACCAACCGGCGCGTACACGCGACACGGTACGTCGAGGCGATCTTTCGGAATGACTTCGGCGTAAAGATCGTCGCCCATGCCGTGCAGCTTCTGGAATTCGAACTGGCGGCCGTTCGCCAGCTGGTGAATCGCGGCAATGGTCTGCGCGTTGTGGGTGGCGAACATCGGATACAGCGCATCGCCCGCAGCGAGCATGCGCCGCGCATTGGCGAGGTAGCTGACGTCGGTGTTGGGCTTGCGCGTGAACACCGGATAGCCCGATTGTCCGTCGACCTGGGCGCGCTTGATTTCGCTGTCCCAGTACGCGCCTTTCACCAGGCGAACCGGAATCCTGCGGCCGCTGCGCCGCGCCAGGTCGGCGAGCAGATCGATCACGAACGGCGCGCGCTTCTGGTAGGCCTGCACCGCAAGGCCGTAGCCTTCCCAGCCATCCAGTGACCGATCGGCATACGCGGCGGCGATCACATCGAGCGACAGTTCGAGGCGATCGGCTTCCTCGGCGTCGATGGTGAAACCAATGCCGTATTTTTTTGCCAGCTGCGCCAGTTCCAGCACGCGTGGCGTCAATTCGGTCAGGACGCGTTCGCGCTTGGCGTGCTCGTAGCGCGGATGCAGCGCGGACAATTTCACCGAGATGCTGGGCGCGGCGAAGACGCCACCCTGGGCATCGTCCTGGCGCTGTGCGGAAGCGTGCCTGCCGATCGCATGGATCGCTGCGCGGTAAGCGTCGAGATAGCGCAGCGCGTCCTGCGCGGTCAGCGCGCCTTCGCCGAGCATGTCGAACGAATAACGGTAGTTGGCGTTGTCGCCCTTGCGCGAACGCGCCAGCGCTTCGTCGATGGTCCGCCCCATCACGAACTGGTGACCCATGATCCGCATCGCCTGGCGCACGGCCAGGCGGATCACCGGCTCACCGACGCGGCCGACCAGGCGCTTGAAGGCGTTGTGCACGTCGCGCTTGGTGGCGTCGGCGAGATCGACCAGGTGCCCGGTCAGCATCAGCCCCCAGGTCGAGGCGTTGACCAGTACCGAATCGGACTGGCCCATGTGCCGCTTCCAGTCGGCCTCGCCGAGCTTGTCGCGGATCAGCTTGTCGGCCGTGGCCGGATCGGGGATGCGCAGCAGCGCCTCGGCCACGCACATCAGCAGCACGCCTTCCTCGCTGCCGAGGTCGTACTGGCGCATGAAGGCTTCGATCGCGCCCTGGTCGTGGGCGCGCGTGCGCACCCGCCGGACCAGATCGGCGGCAGTGGCCTGGATCGCGGCGCGGTCATCCTCGCCCCCATGGGGCTCGCTCCCATCGCGATCCGGTTGGCGCGCTTGCGCGAGCAACGCGCGCACGGCTTCGGTTTCGTCGCGCATCCAGGCGGCGGTGATCGCCGCGCGCAAGGGATCGGTCGCGCGCGGTAACTCCGGGGAGAGGATGGGATGCGGCGGCGACGCGGCCACGAAGGCCGGCGCGCACGGCGGGGACGCGTGGGTAGGGTCTGGAGTCATCGGGCCGGGTCGTCCGGCTGGGAAACCAGCCGCGGAGTCGGCCATTTTAGCGGCCGCGCGCGCGGTTCCGCACCTCGCGCGGCTTGCCGCGGCGCGGGTCGGGGGCTACCATTTCATGGTTTCCGCGGCCTCGAGGGCGCGGTGCGCGGCATGATCGGACGGATCAAGCGCGGTTCGACCAACCCCCAGGGATTCCGGCGCGCGCCTGCCTGCCGCCGCTGCGGGCGTTGACGGCCCGCGCGATGGCGCGAATGCTTTCAATACGAAGCTGGATGGTTCAATTGCGAAATCTGGGGCTCGATGTGATGACAGCCGGTTGTTTCAAGCAGTGGCGCAGAGGGGCAATGGGTTTGCTTGCATCGGCGCTGGCGTTGCCGTTGCCGGCGCTCGCGCAGGCGGCGGCGCAGGCGGCGGCGCAGGCCGTTGAGCCTTCGGAGCCGGTGCGCTGGCAGCTGAACATGACCCAGGGCATCACCCACACGTCGCAGATGGCCTACGACGCGCACATGTTCGCGCTGTGGGTGTGCGTGGTGATCGGCGTGCTGGTATTCGGCGCGATGTTCTACGCGATGTTCAAGTTCCGCAAATCGAAGGGCGCGGTCGCGGCGCAATTCAGCCACAACACCACCGCCGAGATCATCTGGACCGTGGTGCCGGTGATCATCCTGGTGGTGATGGCATGGCCGGCGACTGCAAAGCTCATCGCCGAGTACGACACCCGCGATGCCGCGATGACGGTCAAGGTCACCGGTTACCAGTGGATGTGGAAGTACGAATACATGGGCCAAGGCGTCGAGTTCACCAGTCGCCTGGATCGGGCCAGCAATCTGATGCGCCAGAGCGGGCAGCAGCCGACGATGGCGGCCCTTCCGCACTACCTGCGCGATGTCGACCATCCACTGGTGTTGCCGGTGAATACCAAGATCCGCTTCGTGGTCACCGCCGACGACGTCATCCACTCCTGGTGGGTGCCGGCGCTGGGCTGGAAGCAGGACGCGATTCCCGGCATCGTCAACGAGGCCTGGACCGACATCCGCGCGCCCGGCATCTACCGCGGCCAGTGCGCCGAGCTGTGCGGCAAGGACCACGGCTTCATGCCGATCGTGGTGAAGGCGGTGTCGAAGGAAGACTTCGCACGCTGGCTCGCCGCCGAAAAGGCCAGGCAGGCGGCTGCCGCCGCGCCGGCAACGTCCGCTCCAACTCCAGCAGCAACCCCACCAGCGCCGTCCGCGCCCGCCGCTGCCGCCGCAGCGACCGCCGGCTGATTGCAGCGCGGCGATCCAATCCGATCCGCACCAACCCGCATTCTTCCGAGTAGACAAGGCCATGGCTTCTGCTTCTTATCCTGCTGCCGCCGCCCCCGCAGCTGACCAGTTCGACGCCCACGGCGTGGATGCAGCGCATGCGTCGCACGAACACGAGCACAAGCTGGGTTTCGTCGAGCGCTGGTTCTTCTCGACCAACCACAAGGACATCGGCACGCTCTACCTGATCTTCAGCTTCATCATGTTCATCATCGGTGCGGGGATGTCGGTGATCATCCGTGCCGAGCTGATGGAGCCGGGCCTGCAGTACGTCAAGCCCGAGTTCTTCAACCAGATGACCACCATGCACGCGCTGGTGATGATCTTCGGCGGCATCATGCCGGCCTTCGTCGGCCTGGCGAACTGGATGGTGCCGCTGCAGATCGGCGCGCCGGACATGGCGCTGCCGCGCATGAACAACTGGTCGTTCTGGATCCTGCCATTCGCCTTCACCCTGCTGCTGTCGACGCTGTTCGTGCCCGGTGGCGCGCCGGCCGGTGGCTGGACGCTGTATCCGCCGTTGTCGCTGCAGGGCGGCGCCAATGTCGCGATGGTCGTGTTTGCCATCCACATGATGGGCGTCAGCTCGATCATGGGCGCGATCAACATCATCGCCACCATCCTCAACATGCGTGCGCCCGGCGTCGACCTGCTGAAGATGCCGGT
>JANMAO010000105.1:0-1514 GCA_031359875.1 Lysobacter sp. | reverse complement strand
TTTCGTGGTGGCCTTCGCCGCGGCCCAGGTCCAACCGCAACCACAGCGCACGGCCGCGAAACACATCGGGCCAGCACTGCAGCGCCTCGACGTTGTCGAGGGTGACGGTGACGCCGCGCGCAAATGCCGCCTGGTACTCGTCGCGAGGCGCGAAGCTCGGCGTGAACAGCACCCGCGCAGGATCGAGTTGCGGCAGCGTCGCGAACACGCGTTCGAGCTCGCCGAGCGAGACGCATTCGAAGCCGAATCCTTCGGCTTCGAATGCGCGCAGGATTGCCGGATGCGGATTGGCCTTGAGTGCGTAGTAGCGGCGATCGATGGCGCCGACTTCGCGCAGTCGGCCTGCGCGCTCGCGCAGCGTGGCGAGGTCGTAGACATAGCGCGGCGTGCCTTGCGTTGCTGCCTGCAACAGTCGCTCGCGTCGCGCCTGCCACCATGGCACTTCGCGCTGTACCGGCCCATGTGCGATTTCACGCCAACTGGGGCCAAACACGCCCGCATCCTGTACCGGCATCGCGCCGCTGCGGATCAGTTCGGCATGCAGTTGCGGGATCAGGCCTTCGGCGTCGGCCTCGTCGACCACGAAGGTCAGGTTGAGGTCGTTCGAGGATTGCGAGATCAGGTGCACGCGCTCGCGGCCGAATGCGGCCCAGATGTCGGACAGCCGGTGCAGCAGGGAGCGCATGCCACGGCCGACGAGAGTAATAGCCGCGCAGGGCGCGATCACCTTGACCCGGCAGACTTCGGCCAGGTCAGCGCTCAGGGCTTCGAGCACATTGCTGCTGACGAGGTTGTCGTTGGGATCGAGCGACACCGTGACGTTGGTTTCCGACGAGCCGATCAGGTCGACTGACAGGCCGTGGCGCTTGAAGCGCTCGAATATGTCGGCGAGGAAGCCGACCTGCTGCCACATGCCGATGCTTTCCATCGACACCAGCACGATGCCGTTGCGACGGCTGATCGCCTTGACGCCGGGAACGGTGGCGACGCCACCGTCGATGCGCGTGCCGGGGAGATCGGGACGCTCGGTGTCCAGGATCGCAATCGGCACGCCGGCATCGCGACACGGCCCGATCGAGCGGGGATGCAACACCTTGGCGCCGGTGGTTGCGATTTCCTGGGCCTCGGCGTAATCCAGTCGCACCAGCAGGCGCGCATCGGGCACCTCGCGCGGGTTGGCGCTGAACATGCCCGGCACGTCGGTCCAGATTTCGACGCATTGCGCGCCAAGCAGCGCGCCGAAATGAGCAGCCGACGTGTCCGATCCACCGCGCCCGAGGATCGCCGTGCCGCCATCGGCATGGCGGGCGATGAAGCCCTGCGTCAGCAACAATCGCGCCGGCTGCCGTGCGAAGCGCGCGCGTTGCGCGGCGTCGCCCTGGTGCCGGCATGACACCGATAGCCGCGTCGACCAGGCGTTCTGGTTCGGCAGCGCGATGGCGTCGAGCCAGTCGCGCGCGTCGCACCAGCCAAAATCCAGCCCCTGCGCACGCAGGTAGGCGGCGCCGAGCGTG
>JANMAO010000077.1:0-6225 GCA_031359875.1 Lysobacter sp. | reverse complement strand
TCCTTCGCTTCACCCGGCGCACGCGAGTCGGTGACGATCGAATAGATCAGCTTCTTCAGCTGCTCGCGCGGCGCGAACAGCGGGATGGTGTTGTCGTAGCTCTTGCTCATCTTGCGGCCGTCGAGGCCAGGCAGCGTCGCCACCTGTGCCTCGATCACGGCTTCCGGCAGCGCGAAATGGGCTCCATACAGATGGTTGAACCGCTGCGCGAAGTCGCGCGCCATCTCGATGTGCTGCACCTGGTCGCGACCGACCGGCACCTTGTAGCGTTGAACAGCAGGATGTCGGCGGCCATCAGCACCGGATACAGGAAGAGCCCGGCGTTGATGCCGGCATCGTCGTCCTCGCCTTCGCTGCGATTGCGGTCGACCGCCGCCTTGTAGGCGTGCGCGCGATTGAGCAGGCCCTTGCCGGCGATGCAGGTCAGCAGCCAGGTGAGCTCGGGAATCTCGGGAATGTCGGACTGACGATAGAACCAGACCGTGTCCGGATCCAGGCCGCAGGCCAGCCATGCCGCGGCGATCTCCAGGGTGGAGCGCTGCACCCGCGCCGGATCCTGCACCTTCACCAGCGCGTGGTAGTCGGCCAGGAAGTAGAAGCTCTCCACGCCAGGCGCACGACTGGCGATCAGCGCCGGGCGGATCGCGCCGACGTAGTTGCCCAGGTGCGGCGTGCCGGAGGTGGTGATGCCGGTGAGGATACGGGTCGGGGTCATTGCTTGCACTGCAGGCGCGCCATTGGGGGCTCGGATCCGCAGTTTACCCGCAGCCTCAACCCCGTTCCGCGGGGCGGCGCGTTTGCATCCTCGCCCTTCGGCCATGTCCCTCGGAATAGGAGAAACGCGTCATGTTGCGCAACCTGCTGGTACTCACCGCGGCGATGCTCGCCGCAACCGCCTGTGGCCCGCTGTCGGCGCGGCCGCTGGTGGACCTTGCCGTGATCGATCGCGACAGTGGCCAGTGGCTGCCCGAATACCCACATCTCGGCCAGCACTGGATCCCCGGCACCCCCGGCCATCGCTATGCCGTGCGCCTGACGAACACCAGCAGCGAACGCGTGCTGGTGGTGCTGTCGGTGGATGGGGTCAACGCCGTCAGCGGGCAGACCGCCGATCCCGCGCAGGCAGGCTACGTGCTGGCGCCGTGGCAGAGCACCGAGATCAACGGCTGGCGCAAGTCACTCGACGATGTCGCCCAATTCGTCTTCACCGACCTGCCCGACTCCTACGCCGCGCGGACTGGCCGCCCGGACAACGTCGGCGTGATCGGGGTCGCGGTGTTCCGCGAAGCGCGTCGCATCGTCTATGACGAGCCGGCTCCGATGGAGCGGAGCATGCGCGGTGATGGCATGCGCGGCGGCGGCATGCATGGCGCCGCCGAGCGCAACGCGGCAAAAGCCGCTACGCCCGCCGCGGCGGAATCGGCAGCGTCAGATTCCGCGTACGGCGGCATCGCGCGCCAGAGCATCGGCACCGGGCACGGCGAACGTGAGTGGTCGCCGGTCGCCAGCACCGAGTTCGAACGCGCAAGCATGCGACCGGCGCAACTCACGCAGCTGCGTTACGACGATCTCAACACCCTCGCCGCACTTGGCATCCTGCCGCGTCCGCACCGCTACTGGGCGCATGCCGCGCCGGACGCGTTTCCCGCGGGCTTCGTCGCCGATCCACCCCGCTGGTAAGCCGGCGCTGGTGCACCTGCGTTGGTGCGCATGGCGCTGTGCCGTCATGCCACTACGGCGAAGGGCCGGGATCACCGGCCCTTCGCAACTCGAAACTGGATGCGCTCGCCAGCAAACCAGCCGCGCGTCGGCTTCGCTACGGACCGAAACCCAAGCAGATCAATCGCGCATCAACGTCGACTTTCCGAACAGGCTCTCCACCAGATCGACCGCCAGCAATGCAGTGGCATTGCGCGTGTCCAGCACCGGGTTGAGTTCCATGATGTCGAGGGAACCCATGCGGCCGCTGTCGGCGATCATCTCCATCACCAGCTGCGCCTCGCGGTAGTTCGGACCACCCGGCACCGTGGTGCCGACGCCCGGCGCGATGCTGGGATCGAGGAAGTCGACATCGAAACTCACATGCAGATGCGTGTTGTCGTCGATGCCGGCAAGCGCTTCCTCCATCGCGCGCTTCATGCCGACCTCGTCGATGTAACGCATGTCGTAGACGTCGAGCGCGTGTTCCTTGATCAGCCGCTTCTCGCCGGGATCGACCGAGCGGATGCCGACCTGCCGGATCTGCGCCGGCTTCACCGCCGGGGCATCGCCGCCGAGTCGCGTCAGCGCCTCCGGCCCGATCCCGCACAGGCAGGCGACCGGCATGCCGTGGATGTTGCCGGACGGGGTCACGTCATGGGTGTTGAAGTCGGCGTGCGCATCGAGCCACAGCACGCGCAATTGCTTGCCGGTGTCGCGACAGTGACGCGCGACCGCGGTGATCGAGCCGATGCCCAGGCAATGGTCGCCACCGAGCAGGATCGGCAGGCGACCCTGGCGCAACTCCGTACCGACGGCGTCCATCACCGCGCGATTCCAAGCGACGACCTGATCGAGGTGGCGATAGCCGTCGACCGGCCCTTGCCACGGATTGCGTGGCCCGTCGAGGTTGCCGCGATCGACGACTTCAATCCCGCGTTCGACCAGGGCTTCGGCAAGGCCGGCGATGCGCAGCGCTTCCGGACCCATCACGGCGCCGCGATCACCGGCACCGATGTCGGTCGGCGCACCGAGCAGCGAGACGGGTGGAAAACTGCGCATGGGGAACTCCAGTGGGTACCCGGCTCTGAAAGTCGGGGCAAGCATTAACGTGATTGTTTACCGAAGCGATGAGGCATCTTCCCCCGCGCGCCGGAATGCTGAGTCTAGCGATGCTTAGTTTAGGTCATCGGCTGTTGGAGCCCATCCATCAGCGTCGTGAACCAGCGGCGGTTGGAGACTGTTGCATTGCGTAGTGGTCGGTCGGTAGACCCTCCTTGCACTGCAGCATGACGAGTCGCCATCCGGCTTACGGCGCCGGGCGTTGTCACCCAGGCTCATCGGCCACGCGCGCGAATCGCGCCTGCCCGTGAGACTTGTGGTGTATTGCGCCGCGACTTCAGGTGCACACGGGGTGGAGTACATTCGCCAAACGAAATGCGAAATCAGGATGGATCGTGACGATACTGCTCAGCTTTTGGCTGCGGTCGGCACCGGCCAACCCCGACAAGCGTGCATCCGTGCGCGGCATCGGTCGACCATTCGCATTGGCGCAGCGTTCGTCGAGGTCCTGCCGGTAATGAACATCACTCCCGCCACCCCTCAGCCGGCAGACACCCTTCCGGAGCAACCGGCACGTCGTCTACGGGTGCTGGTCGCTGAAGACCATCCACTCAATCAGCGCCTGTTCGCCCTGATCCTGTCCGAGCGCGGGCATGATCATGTCGTCGTCAGCAACGGCAAGGAAGTGTTGCAGATGCTGGATCAGCAATCGTTCGATGTGATCCTGATGGATGTGCAGATGCCGGAAATGGATGGCTACCAGACGACCGCGGAGATCCGCCGGCGCGAACTGGCCACTGGCGCGCACACATGCATCATCGCGATGACCGCCCTCGCACTGCAGCAGGACCGCGATCTTAGTCTCGCTGCTGGAATGGACGACTATGTTTCCAAGCCGGTCGATCGGCTGGACCTGCTCAGGCGGATCGAGACTGCGCCTCTGGCGGCCGACAGGGCCGACGCACCACCCGAGCCGCCAATCAAGGGCGACGACGCGCTCGGTGGCAAGATCAGCCCCGCCAGATAGCAGCGGATATTTTCAGCCGGTGCGGTGGGCGCGACCGATGATTAGTGCGGCACAGCGTCGGACGCGCTATCCCCATCGGGACTCGTGTAGCGATAGATCGCCCCGTGATTGATCGCATCGAGCAACGAGGCCAGATTGGTATGACCTGACAGGATGATCCGCAAGGTATCGGGACTCAGGGCCTTGACCCGATTCAGGAATTCGGCACTGTCCATTGCGGGCATCGACTCGTCGCACAGTGCCAGCAGTTCAAATCCTTCGGCAGCTGGCCGTGCCGACAGGATGTGATATCCCCGCTTGTGCAGCAGCCGTTGTAGCGACATCAGGCCGGTTTCAACGTCAATCCGCGGCGGTACGTTGAGCACTGAGTGCGCCTGGCCGTCGGGCAGCATCAGGCGCTGGTCGTCGCGCAGCATCCGTTCCAGCTCCGGCACCGCCAGTGGTCGACTGAAGTAATAGCCCTGCATCTGGTCGCAATGATGGTGGCGCAGGTATGCCAGTTGCGCTGCGCTTTCCACGCCTTCGGCAATCACTTGCAGGTTCAGGGCGTGGGCCATGCGGATGATGGTCAACGCGATGGTGGCATCGTCGGGATTGGTGGTGATATCGCGGATGAAGGCGATGTCGATTTTCAGCTTGTTGATGGGAAACCGGCGCAGATAGGCCAGGGACGAATAGCCGGTGCCGAAATCGTCAATGGAGACCTGGACACCCAGCTTCTTCAGGTTGCCCAGAATGACCATGGTGCGCTCGGTGTTGGCCATCAAGGAACTCTCGGTCAATTCCAGCTCCAGCAGCTCGGCCGCAACCGCGTTGTCGGCAAGCGCCTTGCTGATGTCCCCATCCAGATCTCCGTCGATGAATTGGCGTGCGGAAACATTCACCGATATCGGTATCGGCCCGATCCCCGAGCGGACCCACTGGCCGATTTGCCGGCACGCGGTGGCAATGACCCAGCTGCCAACGGCAACGATGAGCCCGGTGGCCTCCAATGCGGGAATGAACGCGTTCGGCGCGACCAGTCCATGCTCCGGTCGCTGCCATCGCAACAAGGCTTCGAGACCGACGATGCGACCGCTGTCGAGCTGCACCTTGGGTTGGTAGTGCAGGATGAACTCGCCGTTATCCACGGCTTTGCGCAAGGCGGCTTTCAGATCGAGTTCTGCCAGGACGTCGACATCCATCTGCGGTGTGAAAAAGCGGAACGTGTCGCGCCCTGCCTCTTTGGCCCGGCGCATCGCCGTATCCGCATTCTTGATCAGGGTCTCCGCATCGGAGGCGTCGCTGGGGTGGAGAGTGATGCCGATGCTGGCGGTGACGTTTACCTCAAGGCCGTCCAGATCGAACGGAACCCGCAACGCAGCGCGAATCTTGTCGGCGACCCGGGCTGCGCCCTGCGGACCATTTGGCATCAACAGAATCACGCCAAACTCGTCCCCACCCAGTCGCCCCACGGTATCGCGAAGAAATACGCATTGGACCAACCGACGGCTGAACTGGCAGAGCAATTGATCGCCGATCGCATGGCCCCGGGTATCGTCATGGTCCACGTCGATCATCAGCACGGCGATCGTCCAGGCGTTGTCCAATGCCTGGACTAGACTCGTCTGCAGAGCCTGATGAAACAGCGCCCGATTAGGCAGGCCAGTCAGGGCATCGTGGTGAGCCTGATGCTGCAAGTCGGCAGTACGCTCCCGCACCTGGTTTTCCAGGAGCAGACGATTTTCCTCACAAAAATCCCCGAGCGCTTTGAGGCGCAATAAATTGCGCACCCTCAGCCATAGCTCGGTGCGGTCAACTGGCTTGGCCAGGAACTCTTCCGCGCCGGAACCCAGACCCGCGACGCGAGCGCTGCGGTCGATGAGTGCTGTCACCATGACGATTGGAATCCCGGCGGTGGCAGGGTCGGCCTTCAGGATACTGGCCAACTCGTAACCGTCGATGCCCGGCATCATGACGTCGAGCAGGATCAAGTCCGGTGGCTGCTTGCCAATCAGGGCCAGCGCGTCCTCGCCACTGGCGGCGGTGAGGGTGACATAACCTTCGGGCTGCAGCAGCGTTTCGAGCAGCTTGCGATTGGAACTGTCGTCATCGACGATGAGGATGGTGGCCGGCGTCTGGTTGTCGAACATGAACCGTTACCTCGCGCCGGGGAAAGCACGGCTGTGCCTTCCAGGCGCGAGGCAGGCGGGCAGAGTCCCCGAGCCTATCGTCATTTTACGGCGATCCACCGCGAGAACGAGGTGACGGCGGGCTGCCCGCGAGTTGGCATCATCACCCGGGCAGGGCCGAACATCTGGTGCCGGCACCCGGATTCGAACTGGGGACCTACCGCTTACAAGGCGGTTGCTCTACCAACTGAGCTATGCCGGCATGATGTTGGCGTGCTCCAGCGCTGGAACAACGCAGGGCTGCGACATTCTAGCGTGGGCGCCCTA
>JANMAO010000056.1:0-3534 GCA_031359875.1 Lysobacter sp. | reverse complement strand
CGCTACTACTGGGCGCGCTACACCGTCAAGTTCTGATCGAAATCGTTCATTGCTAGACTTGAGGGCCGCGCGGCATGCCGCGCGGCCCTTTTCTATGGCGAACGCATGAGCCAACCACTTTTCGATTCCGCGGTCGAAGCCTACGAGGCCGGCGGTTTCTCCGAATGCGAACGCCTGTGCCGCTCGGCGCTGCAGGCGCGCGCGGACGATGAAAACCTGCTCGTCCTGCTGGCGATGGCGCTGCAAGCAGCCGGGCAACTTGGTGATGCAGCGGAGGTGTTCCGCACATTGACCGGATTGCGTCCGGAGGTGGCCGAGTACTGGTCCAACCTGGGCCTGATGCTGCGTCACCTTGGCGATCTGGACGGTGCCGAGGCAATGTTCGGCCACGCGCTGGGCTTGCCGCATTCGCCGCACGATACCCTCGTCAACTACGGCCTGCTGTTGCTGGATATGGGCCGCACCGCCGATGCGCGCCACCGCTTCCTGGATGCGGTCGATGTCGAGCCGGAATCCGCCGAGGCCCGCATCTACGCGGCACTGGCGTGCCTGGAATGCGGCGATACCCGCCGGGCGGAGACGCTCATTCCCCCCTCCTCGACGTGGCACCAGTTGGATGCCGACTTGCGGGGAGACCTCATCATGGCCCTGATGCTGCTGGGACGGGTGGACGACGCGGAACACATCCTCGATGCGGACCCGCACCTGGACCGGGATGCAGTCGCCATGGTGCGGCTGGCCTCGTTATACGAACGGACAAATCGCGTAGCAAGCGCACGCGTGCTGATGGAACGTCTTCGACCGCACATCGCCGCGGGTGGCGTCGAGCTCAAGATCGACGCACTGGCACTGGATGCGGCCCTGGCGTTGCGCGAAAGGGACCCTGTCCGCGCCGCGGCGGCGACCGAGACACTCCTCCAACTCGAAAACCTGCCGCCGCAGACCGAGTCCACTGCGCGCTTCACCATGGCTCATATCGCCGACAAGCAACACCTGGTCGATGCGGCGATGACCCAACTCACGTTGGCGCATGCAATCCAGTTTCGTATTGCAGCCGCACTGGAGCCGGAAATCGCCGCCTCCATGGAGGAGCCCCTGCGCATCGCAGCCAAATGGCTGCAGCCAGACGAGGCGAGGTTCGAGCCGGAAACCGAATCGCCAGGTGCCGACCGCCCCCCCATTTTCATTGTCGGGTTTCCCCGCTCCGGCACGACCATGCTCGAGCAGATGCTGGACGCCCATCCGGCGTATGTGTCAATGGACGAACGGATCATCATCCAGGCCTGCGTGGAGCGGATGGAGGCGAAGGGCTTCGCCTACCCACACGAGCTCAATCGCCTGGGCGCCCGGGATCTGCAGGAATTGCGCGCGCTGTACTGGTCGGAAGCCGCCAAGGTCGCCGCCCGTACCGAAGGCCAGATCCTGGTCGACAAGAATCCGCTGAACATGCTGCGCGTGCCGATGATCCGTCGCCTGTTTCCAGCAGCTCGCATCATCGTCGCGCTACGTCATCCCTGCGACGTGATCCTGAGCTGCTACATGCAGAACTTCCGCGCACCAGCGTTCATGCTGCTGTGCTCGACACTGGAGCGGCTGGCGAAGAGCTACGTCAATGCGATGCGGTTCTGGATCCATCACCAGCCGCTGCTGTGCCCGGATGCGCTGTTGCTGCGGTACGAGGATACCGTTGGCGATTTCGCCGGTCAGGTCGATCGGATTGCCGACTACCTCGACATCGGCGAACGACATCATCTCGCCGACTTCGCTGCGCATGCAGCACGCAAGGGCTACATCAGCACGCCCAGCTACGCGCAAGTGATCGAACCGGTCAATTCGCGCGCCGTCGCCCGATGGGAGCCATACCGCTCGTACTTCGAACCCTTGTTCCCGCTACTGCGACCTGTCGCCGAGCACTGGCGCTATGACCTCGATGGATCGAAGGGATGAAGGCGCTGACGGACTACGTACGTATTTACGACAATGCGCTCGACGAGAGTTTTTGCGTCAAGCTGATCAGTGGCTTCGAAGCGATGGTTGATTTGCAGAGCCGCAACGGCAGGGGCATCCGGCCAGGCCTGGAGAATAGCGCCTGGACGGAAATGGATGTTGGCCGGCTGGCGGACAAAGCGTTCCAGGGGTTTTTTCTCGCCCAGATCGAACAGTACCTCGCCCGTTACAACAGCGAGGTTGCGCTGCGCATCCCGGTACCGATTCGACCGCGCACCGACCGCCTGATCCTCAAGCGCTATCGCGCCGGAGCCGACGAAGTTTTCGAGCCGCATTTCGATGCGGTCGACGACAGCAGCAGCCGATATCTGGTGTTCCTGTGGTACCTCAATGACGTCGCAGAGGGCGGCGAAACAGAGTTCTGCGACCTTGATCTCAAGGTCGCCCCGCGCACCGGGCGATTGCTGATGTTTCCGCCCTACTGGATGTTCCAGCATGCCGGCCGCGCCCCGATCAGCGGCGACAAGTACATCCTGTCGACGTATCTGATGTTCTGAGCTCGCGATGCCCTGACGACAAATGCTGAGGTTGATGCCCAGGGCATGATGTTCCCAGCGCGCTCAGTTGACGCCGGCCCGCGCGTTGAAGTCGCCAATCCGCTCGACCAGATTCTTGAGCGCAATGCACTCCTCTGGCGTGAGGTACGGATTCCAGGTGTCGAGGATCAACACCACCCTTCGCTGGTCGGTCCGGTTCCAGGCTTCATGCAGGAAGGTGTCATCAAAAGTGACGCAGCGGCCTTCCTGCCACGCGTGTTCCGTGCCCCCGACCACCAGTCTGCAATCGCCCTGCGGGATCAACAGCGGCAGATGGGTGACGACACGGGTGTTGGTGACACCGTGATGCGGCTTGATGTGGGTTTGCGGCGCCAACACCGAGAACAAAACCTCGGGTGCATGATCGGCAACCTGAGTGAGCGGCACCTGCGCCAGAGCCTGCGAGGTGTTCGGGCAAGCCGCATGCGCGTCGGGGAATCGTTCGCCGTGGCGATAAAAGAAGAACCCGTTCCATGCACGTCTTTCCGGATCGCCACCGAGATAGTCGTCCTCGGCACGCTTGTCGTCGATCTGCAGGAACGGCGTCAACTCGCGCGAACCGTCGAGTACCGCGCGCAGTTCATCCTGGATGAAGGGAGTCGCCGCCTCCAGCGCGGAGTACCACGCAAACTGCGCGCGGCCGAAAAATGGCGTTGGCGGTAGTTCCGGCATCCAGAAGAACTTCGGTTGCTGGCGCGGGTCACGCTCGGGCGGGTCCTGCGTGCCCAGATAGATCTGCAATGCCTCGGCCACCCGCGCCATGCTGTCCGTGCCGAAGGCGTCGACGTGCGGCTGCAGGACGCGCTCGAACAGCGCGTGCCTGCCGACATCGATCACATTCATCGCGCGTTTCACCCGCTCGCGCATGGCCGGTGCGGTCGAGGCATCACTCAGCCAGCGACCCATGCGTTGCGCGTCGTTGACCGCGTGGAAATACTCTGCCACCGCGGCATCGACGTCGTGCTGCAGGTCCAGGCATTCGGCGAAGGCC
>JANMAO010000051.1:0-13901 GCA_031359875.1 Lysobacter sp. | reverse complement strand
TCGTCATTCGCCCCCGCCTCGCGACGGATGTATGGCGGCAGCGGCAGGCGCCCCGCATGTTTGAGCCAGGCATCCAGCGGCTCGCCGACGTGGAACCGCAGACGATAGAACTCGCCTTCGCGGCCGAGCACTTCTGCCTCGCCACCGGCATCCAGCGTAATGCGGCTGCCCGCCCGCGGCGTCTTGCTGGCGCCGATCTGCACCCGCGCCTCGTCATCTGGCAGCAACCGCTCGATCAGGATTTCGATGCGCCCGCCGCTGGTCTTGTGCCCGTACAGTCGCGCCGGGATCACCCGGGTGTCGTTGAACACCAGCAAGTCGCCGGGCTGCAGCAGTTCCGGCAGATCGCGAATGCCACGGTCGGCGAACGCCGCTGGCTCGGGCGGCACCACCAGCAGGCGGCTGGCGGAGCGCTCGGGCAGCGGGGCCTGCGCGATCAGCGCGCCGGGCAAGTCGTAATGGAAATCGGCGCGCTTCAACGAAAGGACTCGCTTCGAACGGTCTCGCTTCGACCGGCAATCACAGGCCAAACAAGCGCTTGGCGGGCGCGCATTGTAACGGGCGACGGTTCCCGGGGTTTTGGGGGTTACGGCACCGAAATCCGCATGATAAAATCGCGCAAACACTTGAATTCACTGGAAAACAGCAGCGCGCGGCCCAATGTCTTTGAGCATTCGCCGCGCATTTTTGTTTCCGTCCGAGGCAATCACGCCATGAAAGAGCCGGCCATGAACCAGCACGCACTACTCGACACACTCGCCCCGCTACGCGCCCACAAGGGCTCCCGCCGCACGGCGGGCCTCGATGACGCGACGCTGCTGAAGTTCGCTGCGACACATCCCGACCTGGTCGAGGTGATCGAAGCCGCCGCTATCGAGCATGCGCGCGTGCGCGACGAGTTCCCGGAGCTGCTCGACATGGACGAGACCGAGCAGGCGCACGTCGTGCAGGGCGGCTACGTCAACTTCTATTCCGATGACACCGTCAATCCTTACATCGCGCTGGTGGCACGCGGGCCGTGGGTAGTCACCCTCAATGGCGCCGTGCTGCATGACTCCGGGGGCTACGGCATGCTCGGTTTCGGCCATACGCCCAGGCACGTGCTCGAAGCGATGGCCAAGCCGCAGGTGATGGCCAACATCATGACCCCCAACCTGTCGCAGCTGCGCTTTGATCGCGCCCTGCGCGCCGAAGTCGGCCATACGCGCGGCGGTTGTCCGTACACCAAGTTCCTGTGCCTGAACTCGGGCTCCGAATCGGTTTCCCTCGCGTCACGCATCGCCGACGTCAACGCGAAGCTGATGACCGATCCGGGCGGCAAGCATGCCGGCCGCACGATCAAGCGGCTCGTCGTCAAGGGCAGCTTCCACGGCCGCACCGAGCGCCCCGCGCTATTTTCTGATTCCTCACGCAAAACCTACATCCAGCATCTCGCCAGCTACCGCGGCGAGGATAGCGTCCTGACGGTCGAGCCGTACGACATCGAGGCACTGAAAAAGATCTTCGCCGATGCCGATCGCAACGGCTGGTTTATCGAGGCGATGTTCCTGGAGCCGGTCATGGGCGAAGGCGATCCGGGCCGCGCCGTTCCTCCCGCGTTTTATTCGGCTGCACGCGAGCTGACCAAAGCACACGGTTCGCTGCTGCTGGTCGACTCGATCCAAGCGGGCCTGCGCGCGCACGGCGTGCTGTCGATAGTCGACTATCCCGGCTTTGAAAGCGTCGAAGCGCCGGACATGGAAACCTATTCCAAAGCGCTCAACGCCGGCCAATATCCGCTGTCGGTCCTTGCCGTCAACGAGCGCGCCGCCGGCCTGTACCGCAAGGGCGTGTACGGCAACACGATGACCACCAATCCGCGCGCGCTTGAAGTGGCCTGCGCGGTGATGGCACAACTGACCCCGCAGCTGCGTGCCAACATCCGCGAACGTGGCCAGCAGGCGATCGCCATGCTCGAGGCGCTGAAGTCCGAGCTCGGCGGCCTGATCACCAAGGTCCAGGGCACCGGCCTGCTGTTCTCGTTCGAACTCGCCCCGCAGTTCAAGGGCTACGGCATCGGTTCGACCGAGGAATGGCTGCGTGAACGCGGCTTGGGTGTGATCCACGGCGGCGCGAATTCACTGCGATTCACCCCGCACTTCGGTATCGCCACCGACGAACTCGAGCTGATGATCGCGCTGGTGAAGCGCTCGTTGCTGGAAGGTCCACGTCAACAACAGGCTGCCGCCGCGTAACGACCGCGCAGTTCGCAAAATAAAAAGGCCGGGTAATCCCGGCCTTTTTCATGGCAGCAAGAAGCTCGCGCCGAGCATTGCTAGCGCAGCGCCAGCCACAAGCCGGCCAACGCCATCGCCAGCAACACCACCCAGGTCAGCGCCGTGCCCCAGAAGCGCCCGGGGCTTGCACCGCCGCTGCGCGACAAGCCGACCGCGTGCAGGACCCGGCCGAGCAGCAGCGCTCCGCCGAATCCCCACAACGATGGCGCCGGCAGGCCGGACAGCTCCAGCAAGGCCAGCAACAGCAACGCGAACGGGGCGTGCTCGATGAAATTGCCGTGGACGCGGATCTTGCGCGTCAACACGGCGTCGCCGCCGTCGCCCAGTCCAATGCGGTGCCCGTGGCGATGGCGGGAAATCCGCGCCAGCAATACGAGCATCAGCAAGGCGTGCAGCGATGCAAACAGCAAGGTGATGGTTGGCATTGGCGTCTCGTCGAGGGGATGGGATGGGGGATGAACAGACCAGCGTTCGCCGCGATGATCGCATCAGTTGGCGTCGCGACAGCTGGCGCTGGGCCGACCCTGGCGTGGCCGCACGCAAACCTTGCAAAAAATTCATCTTGCGGACATCGACCGGGACATGGGAGGCATTTAGCCTCGGATCGGGCCTGCGCCCCACCGTCGCCATGCGACTGGTGTCCTCCCGCTCCGGAGCATCCAATGAACCTGCGTATTCGCCTCGTCCCGCTGCTGCTCGCCGCCCTCGCCTGCGCCCCGGCGTTCGCAGCCGCACCGCCGACCGCCGCTGCTGCCGCCACCGCCACCGCCACCGCCACCGCCAAGCCGCAAACCGCCCAGCAGCAGCGCATGTCCAGTTGTTCCGCCCTGAACAAGGGCAAGAAAGGCGCAGATTACAAAGCCGCCCAAAGCGCCTGCCTCAAGGCTCCGGTCGCCGCCGCGCCTGGCAAGACGATGACACCCCAGCAGCAGCGAATGGCGCAATGCTCGGCACAAAACAAGGGCAAGAAGGGCGCTGAGTACAAGATCGCACAGAGCGCCTGCCTGAAGAAGTCCTGATCCCGCGAGCTCGGTCAAAACGATCGATCGAGCAGGATCCAATGGCATCGACCGCGGGCAACCCGCGGCGATGCTCAGCGTCGGCGCCATCCGATTGCGCCGATCAACAACACCAGCAGCCCGACGACGATCCAGGGCCACGTACCGTGCGTCACGGATCGATGCGCAGCTTCCGGCGATGCGACGGGAACATCCGCCACCGGTGCGCCCTGCAACAATTGCCAGCGCCCACCGCGCAGCGTGACCTTGCCGTCCAGCAGTGGCAGCACGAGGTCGCGCCAGCGGATCCGCAGGTCGCCGATCTGTGGCGCGAGCGGATTCTCGGCGCTTCCAAGGCCGTCGCCCTCCGGCTGAAAGGTCGCCGCGAGATTACCCGGCAATGCGGAAAAGCTTGGGCGGAAATCCTGCCACTCGGCGAAGCGCCGGGTCACTTCCGGATCCAACGGCTTGCCCTCGACGGTCACGGTTTTTGCGACCCAGCGCCGGCTCCGCAACGGCAGCGCACCCGGATTTTGATGGCCAGGCGCGAATCCGGATGAATCGATCGGCTGCCCGCTCCAGGCCTTGGCATAGCCAGTCGGCGCCACCTGCCATTGCAGCATCTCGACCCGCCGCTCCAGACCCAGATGCCGCGCGACGACGCCGAACTCGGGATCGCGCACCGTCTTGTCCGGCTGGGGGGCGCCGAGCGGCGTTTCCTGGGCGGATACGCTGCCGGCAAACACGGACGCCGTAAACAACGCGGCCAGCCACGCCGCTCGAATCATCCTGCCAGCACTCGCGCGTGCAGTTCCGCGACTTCGTGCGTGGTGCCGAATCGACCCGTGTCGTCGCGCGTCACCTGCGCCAGTGCACAGCCTGGATCGTGGGTGAAGAACAGATGCACGTTGCGCGCAAGCTTGTCGTCGAGGAACTCGCGCTTCTCGTCGATGAGCAGTTCTGCATAGCGGTCGTAGCCCAT
Organism: Lysobacter sp.; assembly: GCA_031359875.1. GTDB lineage: Bacteria > Pseudomonadota > Gammaproteobacteria > Xanthomonadales > Xanthomonadaceae > Cognatiluteimonas. The sequence continues at coordinate 9,645 of JANMAO010000051.1, read as the reverse complement.
GGTGATTGGCAAATGCACCCACGGTCGCCCCGGGATCAGGTCCGCGCAGAACACCACGCCCCCATGATCCTCGCCATGCACGTGCTCAGGGCCAACGATCTCCGCCAGCATCAGCCCCGGCGTGTGCCCATCGCTGTAGTGGAAGCGCACGGTGTGGCCCAGCGCGTGTGAATGGATGCCGTCGACGATTTCCAGGCGCCCGCTTGCCTGCAGCAGCGCCGGCAGTTCGGCGATGAAGCTGGCGCGGTCGCGCGCATGCGGCGCGACCGCCCGCTCCCAGCACGCGGCGCTGACAAGGTAGGTCGCGTTCGGGAACAGCAACTCCGGCCCGCGCCCTTCGCTCCAAGGCGCAAGCAAGCCGCCGGCGTGGTCGAAATGCAAGTGCGAGAGCACCACGACATCGATGTCCTCATGCTCGAAACCGGCTGCGTGCAGCGACTCCAGCAGCATGTGGCGATCCTCGACCACCCCGTAGCGCTCACGCAGTTTCGGCTCGAAGAATGCGCCGATGCCGGTCTCGAACAGCACGGTCTTGCCATTGAGCGGACTGGCCAGCAGCGCACGGCAGGCGAGTGGAATGCGATTCTGATCGTCGGGTGCAACCCACTTCGACCATGCCGCCCGCGGCGTGTTGCCGAACATGGCGCCGCCATCGAGCTTTTGGGAATTGCCGAGGATCGACCAGAGCTTCATGGCTGGATTCTAACGCCGGGCGACGTTAAGCCCGTGCTATTCGCTGATCCTATGGGCGGATCCTATTAGCGGATCCTATTGGCGGATCGTCGAGAAATAAAACACGAAGGCGCCATCGCGATCGCGCGCTGCCCTGACGGCCATCGGCGGCAACGCGCCACTCGCAGACAGGACGCCGTCGCCGCGCACGTCGGGCTCGCCTTCGATGATGCGCAGGCGACTGCCGCGCCAACCCTCGACCGTGATTTTTGCATGCTGCCCGGCAGCAAGCCGCAACGCCGCCTGCGCATCCTTCGGCACGGCCACGTTGCGGCCACCACTTTCGTCGAGATCGTCCTGCGAGAACACGAACAGCGGCGCGCCATCGGCCTCGACCGTGAAGCGCCAGTCGGTGGTGCCGATCGAGCCATCGTGTTGCACGGCGATGCGATCCAGGTGCAGCAGCAATCGGTCGGACTGCGTCACTGGCGATGCCTTTGACTTGTCCGCCACAGCCGCCGTCGCAGCCGCTGATGGCTTGTCGTCATGCCGGTCGCCACGGACGTTGATATAGACCGTGGTCAACGCCGCGATCAGTGCCGCCGCGCCGGTGAGGATTGCGGGCACCATATGGGCGACCGGCTTGCGTTCATTGTCTGCCATTGGATATTCCCCGTTGCTACGGTTGCGCGAGGACTTCGGCCTTGCCGACCGGATTGCGCGGATCGCTGCCGCCAGACAAGGTGTTGCTGCGCTTGTCCCATTCGACGGTCTGCAGATTGCCCCAGGTCGCCTCGCCAGCATTGACGGTATGCCCCATCGCCTGCAGTGCCTTCACCGTGGCGGCGTCGAGGGCGCCGGATTCAGCCGAAATCACGTCCGGCAGCCATTGATGATGGAAGCGCGGCAACGCAGCGACCTGTTGCGCGCTCAGGCCATCGTCGTAACCGAGGATCCCCAGCAACACCTCGGTGATGATGCGACTCCCGCCCGGGGAACCAATCGCAATGACCTTTTCGGGCGATTCCATGAAGGTCGGGGACATCGAGCTGAGCATGCGCTTGCCGGGCTTGGGCGCATTCGCCTCGAAGCCCATGACGCCGAACGCATTGGGCGTCCCCGGCCTGAGCGCGAAATCATCCATCTCGTCGTTGAGCAGAACCCCGGTTCCTGGCGCGACCAGTCCCGAGCCGTACAGCAGGTTGACCGTCTGTGTCGCGGAGACGCGGTTGCCGTCGCGATCGATGATCGAGAAGTGTGAAGTCTCGTTGTCTTCCAGTGGCGCCGGCCGGCCCGCCAACAACACACTGGGAGTCGACTTGTCGGGATGGATGCCGGCACGCAGGCCCGCGGCGTAGTCGGAGCTCATCAGTCGTTTCAGTGGAACCTGCACGAAGTCCGGATCGCCAAGATAGATGGTGCGATCGCGATATGCGCGGCGCATCGCCTCGACCAGGATGTGCACGCGATGCGCCTTGTCGAGCTTCTGGAGATCCCAGCCCGACACCATCTGCAGGATTTCCGCCAGCGCCACGCCACCCGAGGAAGGCGGCGGCGCAGTGGTGATGTTCCACTTGTGGTACCGGAATCGGAGCGGCTCACGTTCGCGCACCTTGTAGCCGGCGAGTTCAGCTGGCGTCCATTTGCCGCCTTCGTCGCGAACGGACGCCAGCAGTTTTCTTGCCACCTCCCCGCGGTAGAAACCATCGGAACCTTTTTCCGCGAGCAACTCGAGCGTGCGCGCAAGGTCGGGCTGCTTGAACGTTTCTCCCACCCGCGGCGGATCGCCGTCGGCGAGATACACAGCACGCGTGCCGGGATAACGCTCCATCACCGCACGGCGCTCGCCGTAGCCTTTCTCCAGCCGTGCGTACACCGGAAAACCGTCGCGTGCGATGCGTATCGCCGTCGCCAAGGTCGTCTTCAGTGGCAGCTTTCCATGTTTTTTTGCCAACTCGACGAGCGCCGCGGGCAGGCCCGGAATGCCCGCCGACCAGGGTCCGTTCTCCGAGCGGTTGGTATCCAGGGCGCCGTTGCTGTCCAGATAGACCTCGGGCGTCGCCGATTCCGGCGACGTCTCGCGCGCGTCGAGGAACACGTCCTTCCCTGTCCTCGCATCGTGCAGCAGGAAAAACCCACCGCCGCCAAGCCCTGAACTGATCGGCTCGACCACGGACAGCGTGGACGACACCGCAACTGCAGCGTCGAACGCGTTGCCGCCGGCACGCAACACCTCCACGCCGGCTTCGGTGGCGAGCGCGTGCGGGCTGGCGACCGCAGCGCCTGACGGATGTGATGGCGCCGGCGTGGATCGGGGCGCGCGGGCAATGGCGGAGCCCGACACGAGCAGCGCCAACAAGGACGCCCCAAGGATCGATGCGCGACAGCCCTTGGCCAATCTCATGCCGATTCCTGTTGCAATCGGCGCAATTTGGCGAGCAGTTGCGGCTCGTTTTCCGGGTGTTCTGGATCCGGGTCGATGCATTCGACCGGGCATACGACGACGCATTGCGGCTCATCGTAGTGGCCGACGCACTCGGTGCATCGCGACGGATCGATCACATAGATGCTCTCGCCCTGCGTGATGGCCTTGTTGGGGCAGACCGGCTCGCAGACGTCGCAGTTGACACAGAGTTCGTTGATCCGAAGCGACATCTCGACTCCACGGACGCCGGTCTCCCGGCGTCCGTTGTAAAACGCTTACTTGGCTTCGACGAAGACGAAGTCGACGCCGGCCGGGGCGACCGCAGCCTTGACGCGCTCGCTGTCGGCGGCCTTGCCGACGAAGAGCACCTTGACGCCTTTCATCGATCCTGCAGGGACGCCCTGGAAGGCAGCAATGACCAGATCGGCCATTTTCGCCGACGCCGGCGAGCCATACGCAAGCATGTTGCCGGTGATGATCCCGCGGGCGACGTCCGACCGGGCCTTCTCCAGCAGGCGATCGTACTGATCCTTGAAATCAGCCGTGCTCTCACCCGGCAACATGTAGGCGTAGGGCTGGTTCTGGATGCCGGTCATGTTGCGACCGACGACGTCGCTCAGATATTCGAGCCAGGCTTTGTGGTCGTCATTGACCGGCGCGCTGAGCGGCGCCTTGACGGCGGCAACAGGCGCTTCCTGCTTCTTGCAGGCGGCGAACGGCAGCACCAGGCAAACGATCAGCAATAGGCGAGTCATGGTCTTCATCGGTATCCCCCGGGGCGTAGTTTGTGGAAGCGAGTGTCATTTGGAATGGAAGCAGCGTTTGGAAACAACAGGTCTCTTGTCAGGCGACGGTGCGCTGCCATTCGGCCTGCAGCGCCTTGGTCACGGCCGGCGGCACGAAGCCGGAAACATCGCCGCCAAGCCGGGAGATTTCGCGCACCAGCGAAGACGAGATGAAGCTGTATTGCTCGGCCGGCGTCAGGAACAGCGTTTCGACATCGGGGATCAGATGGCGATTCATGCTTGCCAGCTGGAATTCGTATTCGAAGTCCGACACCGCGCGAAGCCCGCGCAACAGCACTCCGGCCCCGAGATCGCGCACGAAATGCGCGAGCAGCCCGTTGAACCCATGCACCTGGACATTGGAATGCCGCGACAGCGCATCGCGTGCCAGTTCGACGCGCAGGGCTAGCGGTAGCGCCGTGCCCTTGCCGGTACTCTCGGCAACGCCGACGATCAGGCGCTCGAACAATGGTGCCGCGCGGTCGACAAGGTCGACGTGCCCGTTCGTGATTGGATCGAACGTCCCGGGATAGACCGCAATGCGGGTGCTCGCCACGCTCATTCAGTCGCTGCGCCATCGGGCCGGGAATCGGCCGTCAGTGTAGCAGCGGCGCCCGTAGCCCGCCGGTACAGCGCGTAGCGCACCTCGCGGGTATGGCCTTCACGGTGCGGGATCCAGCCGGCGCCCGGCGTCGGCGTGGCTTCCAACGGTGCCTCGAGATACAGCCATGCGTCATCAGCGAGCCAGGTCGGCAGCAATTCGAGCACCTGGTCCCAAAGCCCCGCGTCGAACGGCGGATCAACGAACACCACGTCGAAGCGGCCATGCAGCGGCGTGCGCAGCAGCGTCAGCGCGTCGGCACGCAGCACGTGCGCTTCGGTGCCGGCCTGCAGCCGTCCGATCACCCCGTGCAGGTTTTCGACCAGCATCGGATCGCGCTCGATCAGCAATGCTTCGCTCGCGCCGCGCGACAGCGCCTCCAGTCCGAGCGCGCCGGTGCCTGCGAACAGATCCAGCACGCGTGCGCCCGGCAGCTTGGGTTGCAGCCAGTTGAACAGGGTCTCGCGGACGCGATCGGTGCTCGGCCGCAAACCTGAAGCCTCCGGTACCGGCAGCCGCGTGCCACGCCAGCGGCCAGCGATGATGCGGACGTAGCCCGGCGCGGCGCCGCTGCGGCGCTGGCTCATCTGATGTCCACGAGGGGCGGTGATAACATGCGCGCCATTCTGCGCGATGACCCCACGATGGTGAGTTTTTTCCGCCGCAAGAAGCCCGATGCGGCCGCGGCAGCCGCCAATTCCGATGGCAGCGTTACCGACAGCGGCCCGCGCTACAGCGTCGAGGAACTGGCGGCAGCGTTTCCTGGCTCCCCGGCTGCGGCGCAGCCGGCCCCGCCGCCTGAGCCCGCCCCGCCCACGCAGGTGATGGCTTCGCCGCCCTCGATCGTCGTCGAACCGACCGCCGAAGAACTTGCAATCCCTGCGGCACCCGGCAGGAAAGGCTGGCGCGATCGCCTGCGCGGCAGTGGTTTCGCGCGCAGCATCGGCGGCCTGTTCGCGCGCAACCCGAAACTCGATGACGACCTGCTCGACGAGATCGAAACCGCGCTGATCACTGCCGACGTCGGCGTCACTGCCACCACGCAACTGGTCGAATCGTTGCGCAAACGGATGAAGTCACGCGAATTCGCCGATGCCAACGCGTTGCTCACTGCGCTGCGCGCCGACCTGATCGCGATGCTGATGCCGGTCGCGGTGCCGCTGCAGATCGACCGCTCGGCCAAACCATTCGTGCTGCTGACTGTCGGTGTCAACGGCGTCGGCAAGACCACGACCATCGGCAAGCTTGCGCGCCGCTTTCGCGACGAAGACCGCAGCCTGATGCTCGCCGCCGGCGACACCTTCCGCGCTGCCGCGGTCGCGCAGTTGCAGGCCTGGGGCGAACGCAATGGCGTGCCGGTCGTGGCCCAGGGGCAGAACACGCTGGGCAAGGGTGGAGATGCCGCATCCGTGACGTTCGACGCGCTGCAGGCGGCAAAGGCGCGCGGCACCGAGGTCCTGATCGCCGACACCGCGGGCCGCTTGCACACGCAGCAGGGTTTGATGGCCGAACTCGGCAAGATCAAGCGCGTGCTGCAGAAGCTCGATCCCGCCGCGCCACACGAAGTACTGATGGTGATCGACGGCACCACCGGTCAAAACGCGCTGTCGCAGCTGCGCCAGTTCCACGCCGCGGTCGGCGTCACCGGTCTGGTCGTCACCAAGCTCGACGGCACAGCGAAGGGCGGCGTCGTGTTCGCACTGGCACGCGAGTTCGGGATCCCGATCCGCTATGCCGGCATCGGCGAGCGACCGGAGGACTTGCGCGTATTCGACGCGGAAGCCTTCGTCGATGCATTGTTGCCAGAATCGCTCGGTGCCTGACGTCGACAAGACAAGCAACGGGCCGCCTGCGCCGAGGCGATCACGCCGGGTTGCGTGGCTCGTCATCGCCGTCTTCGGTGCGTTGCTGTTGCTGGCCTTCGCGCTGCGATTTGCGCTGCAACCGCAGCGCGTCACGGCCGCGATCCTCGATCGCGTCGGCAGCGCACTTGGCCTCGAGATCACCGCAGCAGGCGTCGGCGAATATCGCCTGCGTGGCACACCCACGCTGGTGGTACGCAATGTCGCCGCTCGCGAACCCGGCGCGGCCACGCCGTTGCTGCGTGCCGATCGCATCTTCCTGTCACTGCCGTGGTCGACCGTTCGTGCCCGTGGCAACGACCTGACCGTCGACCGGATCGAACTTGATCGGCCAATCGTGGACCTCGATGCCTTGCAGCACTGGCTTGCGGGACGACCACCAGGCAAGACCCGCGTCCCCACGCTGAACGACGGGCTGCACGTAGGCGACGGCAGTATCGTCTCTACCGGCTGGACACTGACCGGACTTACGCTTGACCTGCCCAAGCTGCATCCGGGTCAGCGCGTGGCGGCTCACGCCAGCGGCCGCTACCGCAGCGACAGCCTGCAGATGCCCTTCGCGATAGACGTTGCGCTGTCCCAACCGGCGAGCGATGCGGGCCTCGGGGTCGCCGGCCACGTCGCCATCGAGCGCGAAACCTGGCGAATACCGGCGCAGATCGTGCTTTCCGGCATGCTCCACATTGGCGATGGCTGGCAACTGCAGCGCACGAAGCTCGCCGCCACCGCACGCTACGCATCGGGCAATACCGATCTGCCGTTCGCGCTCGGTATTGCAGGCACGCTGCGCTATGCCAACGCAAACCTCAGCCTGGCACCTGCCGGCATCGTTGTGCATGGAGGCGGTTCGATTCCGACTCTCAACGCCCATGGCGCCATCGCACTGGCCCCAGCGCTGCAACTGCAATTTGCTGGCGTTCTTCCAACGTGGCCCGCGGCATGGCCTGCACTGCCGCCGCCGTTGGGACAATCACGATCTTCGGTTCCATTCGAGCTGCAGTACATCGGCAAGTCCGACCTTTCCGACATTGCCGCGTTGCAACTGCGACGCGACACCGCACGCTTCGATGGCCGCTTCCACCCTCCAGCGGTAATCACCTGGATCGATTCAGGCTCAACGGGATCGCCGTTGCCGCCGCTCGATGGCCGCATCACCACGTCGCAACTGGAGATTGCCGGCGCGCAACTGCAAGGCGTCGAAATCACGCTGGACGATCCTGACGTGCAGGGCGCGCCGACAGGCCCATGAACGCGGCCGACGATTTTTCGTCGCACCTCCTCGCCTGGTTCGATCGCCATGGCCGCCATGACCTGCCCTGGCAGCATCCACGCACGCCCTACCGCGTCTGGCTGTCGGAGGTCATGCTGCAGCAGACCCAGGTACGCGTGGTCGTGCCCTACTTCGAACGCTTCATCGCGGCGTTACCGGATATCACCGCATTGTCTGCGGCCCCGCTCGACGAGGTTCTGGCACTGTGGTCGGGTCTGGGTTACTACGCCCGCGCCCGCCACCTGCACGCAGCGGCGAAGGTTTGCACCGAACTGCACGGCGGCGAACTGCCGCGCGATCTCGCTGCATTGATTGCGTTGCCCGGCATCGGCCGCAGCACTGCCGGCGCGATCCTGGCGCAGGCGTGGGGGGATCGCTTCCCGATCCTCGATGGCAACGTCAAACGCGTGCTCGCGCGCTATCACGGCATCGATGGCTGGCCAGGATTGCCTGCCATCGAAAAGCGGCTGTGGACGTTCGCAGACCAGCATCTCCCCGAAGCGCGCATGGCCGATTACACGCAGGCGCAGATGGACTTCGGAGCAACCGGATGCACGCGTTTCGACCCGGCGTGCATCGCGTGTCCCCTGCAAACCGGGTGCGTCGCATTGCGCGAAGGCCGCGTCGCCGAACTGCCGACGGCAAAACCCGGCAAGCCGTTGCCCGAGCGCACGACCCTGGTGCTGCTCGCGCATGATCAGGATGCGCACGTGTTGCTGCAACGCCGCCCGCCGAGCGGCGTGTGGGCGGCGCTGTGGTCACTGCCGGAAGCCGACGATGATGCCGGTGCGCGTATCTGGTTCGAGCGCCATCTCGATGGCGATTACGCTGCGGGCGAAGCGCTCGCCACCATCGCCCACGGCTTTACCCACTACCGCCTGCAGCTGCATCCGCTGCGCTGGCGCGGCGTGGCGGCGCGCGCGCGAGTGGCGGACAATGACGACCTTCGCTGGGTTGCGCGCGATCAATTCGGGTCGCTCGGAATTCCCGCGCCAATCCGCAAATTGCTACAGGACCAATGACGATGCCACGCAGTGTCTTCTGCGAATACGAACAGCGCGAAACCGAGGGTCTCGACTACGTGCCGTGGCCGGGCGAACTTGGCAAGCGCGTGTTCGCCCACATCGGCAAGCCGGCATGGGCAGCATGGCTGGCGCATCAGACCATGCTGATCAACGAGAACCGACTGTCGCCGCTCGATCCCAAGCACCGCGCCTTCCTCCAGGACGAGATGCAGAAATTCCTGTTTGGTGGAGGTGCCGAAAAACCGGCTGGTTACGTGCCTGCGGATCAGTAGGTCCCGGAAGTCGCCTGGGATGCCTGGGCGCGTGCAGCACGCTCGGCCTCCCGGATTGCATTCACGTCGAGCGGTCGGATCGTATGGATCCAGCACGGCATGTTGATCGGCGAGTGGGTGCGCACCAGCACCTTGTCGTATCCGGCGTGCACCTCGCCGAACTGGTTGGTCAGAGCGATCACCGGGCTGAACTCCAGGTCATTGCACGTTCCTGACAGCTCCAGCAGCCAAGCCTGGCGCGGACGGGCCCAGACGGCGAGCGCGTCGTCGCCCAACGACTCCCAGCTGTCGAGTCGCCCGAAGTAGTGGAAGCTCGACACCGGCGCGCCGGCATGCGCCTTGTACAGCGCGAGTCGCTCACTGTCGCGCATCGACGGCATGCTTGAGCAGCTCGCCAGGACCAGCGCGAGGGCCAGGCAAGAAAGAATGGCTTTCATAACAGACTCCCGCCGCAGTGCGACTGGTCCAGAGACACCATCATGCGCGCGGGCGAATCAGCGCAAAATGGGCCGCTCGCCGCATGTTCAGCGACGATGCGGCTTGATGCGGGCTTGCCCGGGGGGCACCTCCTCCGTATCATCGCGCCCTCGCCTTGGCGCGATTGCCAATGGCAGCACTGCTCTACAGCACCGGCCCTCTCGCGGCCACGCTGCACCCGGCCGGGTAGCTCAGTTGGTAGAGCAGGGGATTGAAAATCCCCGTGTCGGCGGTTCGATTCCGTCCCCGGCCACCA
>JANMAO010000050.1:0-36465 GCA_031359875.1 Lysobacter sp. | reverse complement strand
AAGAATGCCGCCCGATCCATCGGCTCGCGTTCGGGGTGGCGACGACGGACGTGGTTGACGTAGTCATCGTAGTCCGGCACGCCGATCGCCAGCCGTGCGGTTCGCGCCGCGACGGACCAGGCATGCCGCCATGGGTTAACGAACGATTGCATCCAACGCCACATGCGGTGTCTCCGATGCGGTGGCCCGAGTGCTGCGCCGCGCGGCGAGGGCCGTGCGCAGGCCGAACAGCAACGTCAGCAACACCACCGTCATGAACAGCGCGCAGAGCCCCGCATCCAGCCGGTTGTTGAACACCACGCGCTGCATCTGCGCCAGGGATGTCGCTGGCGCCAGCACGTTGCCCGTAGCGGCGGCGTCAGCGAACCGGCGTGCGCTCGCAAGGAACCCGAGTTTTGGATCCGGATCGAAGAGTTTCTGCCAGCCGGCGGTCAGCGTGCACACCAGCAGCCATGCGGTCGGCAATGCCGGGATCCACAGATAGCGTTCGCGTTTCATCTTCACCAGCACCACGCAGCAGAAGATCAGCGCGAGTCCGGCGAGCATCTGGTTGGCGATACCGAACAGCGGCCACAGCGTATTGATGCCGCCGAGTGGATCAACCACGCCCTGGTACAGAAACCAACCCCAGCCGGCGACTGCAAGTGCGGTGCAGGCGAGGTTGGCGACCCAGCTTTCGGTGCGCTGGAATGGCGGGTAAGCCAGGCCGATCAGTTCCTGGATCATGAAACGCGTGACGCGGGTGCCTGCATCGACCGCGGTGAGGATGAACATCGCCTCAAACAGGATCGCGTAGTGGTACCAGAATGCCAACATGCCAGCGCCACCACCGATGCCGTGCAGGATCTGCGCCATGCCCACTGCCAGTGTCGGCGCGCCGCCCACCCGCGACAGGATCGTGGTTTCGCCGATTTCCCTGGCGGTGGCCGTCAACACCTCCGGCGTGATCACGAATCCCCAGCTGTTGATCGCGTGCGCCGCCGACTCCACGGTGCTGCCCAGCAGCGCCGCCGGGGAGTTCATCGCGAAGTACACGCCCGGATCCAGCACGCATGCGGCGACCAGCGCCATCACCGCGACAAAGGCTTCCATCAACATCGCGCCGTAACCGATCAGGCGCACGTCGCGTTCGCTCGACAGCATCTTCGGCGTGGTGCCGGAATTGATCAGGGCATGGAAGCCGGACACCGAGCCGCAGGCAATGGTGATGAACAGGAATGGAAACAGCTGTCCGGAAAAAACCGGCCCACTGCCGTCGACGAAACGCGTCACTGCCGGCATGTGCAGGTCTGGCATGGCGACAAGGATGGCCAGCGCCAGCAGCGCCACGGTGCCGATCTTGAGGAAGGTCGACAGGTAGTCGCGCGGCGCCAGCAACAGCCACACCGGCAGCACCGCAGCGATGAAGCCATAGCCGATCAGCATCCACGCCAGCGTCTTCCCGTCGAAAGTAAACAACGGCGCCCAGTGCGGGGAGGCGGCGACGACGCCGCCCAGCCAGATCGACAGCAACAGCAGTATCAACCCGAGGATCGTGACCTCGAGCACCCGTCCGGGTCGTAGCAGGCGCAGGTAAATCCCCATGAGCAGCGCGATCGGGATTGTCATGGCGACCGTCAGCGTGCCCCATGGGCTCTGCGCCAGCGCCTTGACTACGACCAGCGTCAGCACCGCCAGCAGGATCACCATGATCGCGAGGATGCCGATCATCGCGGTGATACCGGCGGCGGCGCCCAGCTCGCTGCGGATCATGTCGCCGAGCGAGCGGCCATCGCGCCGGGTCGAGAAAAACAGCACCATCATGTCCTGCACGGCGCCGGCGAGGACCACGCCAACCAGGATCCACAGCAGGCCGGGCAGGTAGCCCATCTGCGCGGCCAGGATCGGACCCACCAGCGGCCCGGCCCCGGCGATGGCGGCAAAATGGTGGCCGAAGAGCACGCCACGATGGGTCGGCACGTAGTCGAGGCCGTCATTGCGTCGCCACGCCGGGGTTGCGCGCGTGGCGTCCAGGCGCAATGCCTTGTCGGCAATGTAGCGTCCGTAGAACCGGTAGCCGATGGCGAGCACGGACACGGACGCCGCCACGATCCAGGCGGCACTGATGACCTCGCCGCGCGACAAGGCGATGGTGCCCAGGCAGAAGGCACCCAGCAGCGACAACGCGATCCAGCCGATGCTGCGAATCAAGGTCATTTCAAAGCGCCTGCGCCTGCACGCTCCAATACCGCGCTACAGCCAGCGCACCTTGCGCAGGTAGCGGTACAGCGCGATGCAGATCGCCGCAGCAACTACGGTGACGATGTAATAGTTGTAACGTCCGGACAGTTCCGGAATGTTGTGGAAATTCATGCCGTACCAGCTTGCGATAAGCGTCGGGGCGGCCAGCAGTGCCGCCCAGCCGGCGAGTTTCTTGACGACCTCACCCTGCGCGATCGTCACCATCGACAGGTTGACGCTCATCGCCGCGGTCAGCATCTCGCGCATGGTGTCGGTGGATTCGTTGACGCGCAATGCGTGATCGAGCACGTCGCGGAAGTACGGCCGTACTTCCTTGGGTACCAGCTCGCTGTGCATGCGCGTGAGCTGGGACAGGATGTCCTGCAGCGGCACCACCGCCAGCCGCAGCTGGGTCAGCTCGCGCTTGAGTTCATAGAGTTTGACGATGGTGTCGCGCCGGTAGGTCTCGGCGAAGATGTCCTGCTCGAGCTTGTTCAACTCGTCGCGGAATTCGGTCGCGATCGGCAGGTAATGGTCGACGATGAAGTCGAGGATCGCGTACAGCCCGTAGGAGGGTCCCCGCGCCAGCAGTTCGGGTTCGCGCTCGACACGCTCACGTACGGGCGTGTACGACAGGGACGCGCCATGCCGCACCGTCACGAGATAACGCAGGCCCAGGAAGGCATAGGTTTCGCCGAACTCGATGTGACCCTCCAACACCTGCGCGGTATGCATCACCACGAATAGCGAGTCGCCGTAGGCCTCGATCTTGGGCCGCTGGTGCGCATGCTGCGCATCCTCGATGGCGAGGTCGTGCAGGCCGAATTCCTCCTGCAATTTGTCCAGCAGCGCCTCGGCGGGCTCGAACAGGCCGACCCAGACGAAGCTGCCGTCGTCGACGGCCAGGACGTCGCTGATCTGGTCGAGGGTGATGTCGCGACGCTGGCCGGCCTGGTCGTAGGCGGCGCAGTTGATCACGCAGGTGGGCAGGGTGGCGTCGTTCATGGGGCATCCTGCGCCGGGTTGGTTGGTAGCGGCAAGGTCATGCTCGTCGCAGGCGCGCGAAGAGCGCGATGTGGATCGGCAGCAGCAGTGCGATCCAGTGGGTGTTGTCCTGCTCGGGGAATGGCAGCCAGCGCATGATCCAGGCGATCACCGCGCAGGCCGCAACTGCGCCGAGCCAGCGAACGAACCAAGGGCCCACCGTGCGCCCGCATGCCATGCGCCAGCCTCCCGGCCACAACAGCAGGCACAGCGGGTTGAACAGCAGCAAGCTCTGGTTGGCCCAGCCGGCGCGATGCGCGGTGCCGAACCAGATGAACACCATCAGCAACCCGAGCAGTCCGCACAGCGTCCATATCGGCAATGCCAGCGCAGCGAGCGCGCGTGGCGCGACACGTCCGATCCACGACAGTCCGATGGCGATCGCCACGCCCCACAGCAGCCACGGCCACCACGGCCGCGCGTATTCCTTCGGCTCTGGCGCGATACGGTGCGCCAGGAGCAGTTGTTCGGAAGCTACCAGCGGACGGCCATCGACGAGCGTCGCTTCGCGCAGGCTGTCGGCCAGGCGCATCGGGACGAACGCTTCCTGCCAGCGCGACAGCGGCACATCGGCGAACGGACCCAGGCCAATGTCGAAGCCCAGCCACATCAACGGCGCGGGCGACGCCAGCCGGACTGCTTCGCTGCGGTAGGTATTGCCGCGCGAGCGCGCCGACAGCTGTCTTTGCAGCGTTCCACCAAGCGCGCGATCGATGGCATCGCGCACGCGCGTGGCGCAGTTGTCGGTGAAATATTCGTAGCGGTAGTGCGCATGTTCAGGCTGCGCGTTCACCGCGAGCGCATCGGATAATCCGATCGCTTGTTGCTGCGTCAGGTTCAGCCACTGGATCGATACACCGCGTCCGACGTCGTGGTAGTAGCCGAGATCTTCGCGCATCGGCAGCGCGACCAGCTGGTAGCGCATCTCGCCGAGTACGAACCGGGACACGAAATCCGGCTCCGATGGATCGAAGAAACCGAAGTTGTAGGAGATCGGTTCGCCGTGGGCCGGATCGTCGATCACGATCGCATCGTGGCCGAAGCGCTCCCAGAAGATCGCGCCGGGCTGCATCGTCATCACGCCTGCGCGGATTGCAGCTGCTGGAATCGCGGAAGCGGGCAGTTCCGGGGTCGGCGCCGCGGCGACTGCGCCGACAAACAGCGCGAGCGCCACTCCCAGCACGAAGCGCACGCGGCTAATGATCGGCATGCACGCTGAGGTGCAGCGCATGCAGCCGACGCGCATCGGCACGGGCGATGCGGAAGCTGAAACGACCGAGCGTCAGCTCCTCGCCGGCCTCCGGCAGATGTCCGATCGCAGCCGTGATCAGGCCGCCGATGGTGTCGTATTCGTCGTCGTCGAAATTGGCGCGGAAGCGCTCGTTGAAATCGGATATTGGGGTCAGCGCGTCGACCACGTACTGGCCGTCGGCCTGGGCGGCGATAAGGGCCGTGGTGTCCTCGGCTTCATCGTGTTCATCGTCGATTTCGCCGACGATCTGCTCCAGCACGTCCTCGATCGTGACCAGGCCGGCGACGCCGCCGTATTCATCGATCACGATCGCCATGTGATTGCGCGACTGGCGGAAGTCGCGCAGCAACACGTTGAGTTTTTTCGACTCCGGGATCAGTACCGCCGGCCGCAACAATTCGCGCACGTTGCCGGGACGTTCGTGGTCGTAGTCCGCGACCACCCCGCGCAGCAGGTCCTTGGCCAGCAGGATGCCGAGGATCTCGTCGCGGTCCTCGCCATGCACCGGGAAACGCGAGTGGCCGGATTCGACCACCTGTTTCATCAGGTCCAGGAAGCGCTCGTCGGCCGACAACGCCACCATCTGCGCGCGCGGAATCATGACGTCGCCGACGGTGAGGTCGGATACCGCGATCGCACCTTCCATCATGCGCAGGGTGTCGGCCTCGATCAGCCCATCGGCCTGGGCATCGCGCAGCAATTCCACGAGGTCTTCGCGCGTGGAAGGTTCGCCGGACAGCATCGAGCCGATGCGGTCGAGCCAGGAACGGCGCTCGAGCGGGCGCTCTGGGGGGGAATTACTACTATCGTCCTCGGACATGCTGTTCATGAGGCGCCATGCAGGCGGCGCGAGAAGTCTAGCGCGGGCAGGTTCGCGGCTGGTGAATCGGCCGCGTCATTGTTCCAGGTAGGGATCCTCGATCCCCAGCCCGGCGAGGATTTCGCGCTCCAGTTGCTCCATGCACTCGGCATCGCGCTCGTCGTCGTGGTCCCAACCGAGCAGGTGCAGCGCACCGTGGACGGTCAGGTGGGCGTAATGGGCGAGCAGCGGCTTTTTCTGCTCACGCGCTTCCTTCGCGATTACCGGGGCACACAGGACCACGTCACCGAGCAGCGGAATGGTGACGCCCTTGGGGATCTTGATGCCCTCGGCGATGTCCGCGGGAAAGCTCAAGACGTTGGTTGCGTAATCCTTGCCGCGATAGTGGCGATTGAGTGCCCGGCCTTCCCGCGCGCCTACGACCCGCACCGCCAGGTCCGCTTCGCGGATGCGGTTTGCCAGCGCCGCTGCAATCCACTTGCGAAAGCTCACCGCCGACGGCAATCCCGCACGCGGCACTGCATAGCCGACCGAGACATCCAGGCGGATCGGCCCAATCGTCATGGGGATGAAATCATTGGCTGTGTTCCGGCGCCGTGGCTTCGCTGCGTGGGCATGCTACGCCGGTCCTGTTTCCGCATCGTGAGCATCGCGTGCTTCATACGCGTTGACGATGCGGGCGACCAGCGCATGGCGCACCACGTCGCGCGACTCGAAGAACGTGAAACTGATCCCGGGGACGCCTTTCAGCACCTCGATGGCGTCCTTGAGGCCGGATTTCTGGTGCTTGGGCAGGTCGATCTGGGTCACGTCGCCGGTGACGACCGCGGTTGACCCAAACCCGATCCGGGTCAGGAACATCTTCATCTGCTCGATCGACGTGTTCTGCGCTTCGTCCAGGATCACAAACGCGTCGTTAAGCGTGCGCCCGCGCATGTAGGCCAGCGGCGCAATCTCGATCACGTTCTTTTCCAGCAGCTTGATCACCTTGTCGACGCCAAGCATCTCGTACAGAGCGTCGTATAGCGGCCGCAGGTAGGGATCCACCTTCTGGGCAAGATCGCCGGGCAGGAACCCGAGCTTCTCGCCGGCCTCCACTGCCGGCCGTACCAGCACCAGCCGTTGCACGCGCGATTCGTTCAGCGCCTCGACCGCCATCGCGACTGCGAGGAAGGTCTTGCCGGTCCCGGCCGGTCCGACGCCGAAATTGATGTCGTTGGTGGCGATCGCATGCAGGTATTTCGCCTGGTTGGGGCCGCGGCCGCGGACGATGCCGCGCTTGACCCGGATCGCGACGTCCTGTGGCTCGATATCTTCGTCGCCCGCTTCGGCCCCGGCCAGGCGCAGGTGGATTGCTGGCGCGGTCAGCGTTTCCTCGGCAGCGTCATGCCAGAGCCCGCGCAGCAACTTTTCCGCCTTGCCGACCGCGCCATCGGGGCCGGCCACGCGGAATACGTTGCCGCGGTTCGCGATCTCCACGCCCAGACGCAACTCGATCATGCGCAGGTGGGCATCGAACGCGCCGCTGAGGTTGGCCAGGCGTTCGGCATCGGGTGGATCGAGGGCGAACTCCGATGTGGAACTGGCGGAACGGGTGCTTGAAGGCATCGGGGGCTGTCTTCAGTGGGCGCGCGCCCATGCAGCGCGGGCAGCCAAGCTTGCGCCGGCGCGGGATTTTTCGCAAAAAAGCAGCTCGAAGATGGCACTTGCAAATTTAATTAAACATGGAATTAAATACAGGCATGGCCGCGACCAGTGCAGTGAAGTCACGCAAGCCACCGTCCAGACGTGCCGGACGGCCTGCGGGCGAGAGCCCCGACCTGCGCGAACGCCTGCTCGATGCCGCGATTGCGTGCTTCGCCCGCGAGGGCATCGCAGCAACGTCGCTGCGAGGCATCGCGCGCGAAGCGGGGGTCAATCCTGCGCTGCTGCACTATTACTTCGGCGACAAGGCGCAGCTGCGGCAGGCGGTGGTCGAGGAGCGGCTGATGCCGGCGTTTGCCGCGTTGCGCGCACAGTTGCTGCACGTCGGCGACGATGTCGCCGGCCTGGTCGCCGGATTCGTGCGCGGCATTGGCGATGTCGTCGCCCACCATCCGTGGCTGCCGTCGCTATGGGTGCGCGAAGTGCTGTGCGAGGGCGGCGAGCTGCGCGAACTGCTGCTGACGCGGATCGCGCCGCAGCTGCCGCATCTGTTGGCCAGGCAGTTTGCGGCCGCGCAGACCCGCGGCGAACTCAATCCCGACCTCGACCCGCGCCTGCTGGTGGTATCGCTGGTCGGGCTCACGCTGTTCCCGGCGGCCGGCGCGCCGATCTGGCGCAGCGTGTTCCAGGCCGACGACATCGACGCCGCCGCGCTGCGCGACCACACCATCGCCCTGCTGGATCGCGGACTGGAGTTGCCGAATGCACACTGATTACGCGTGGCGGATCTTGCTCGCTGCACTGGCCTGCGTGGCGGCGCTGGCAGGTTGCCACCCGGAGCCAGCGCAGGCGCTCGGCACGCTCGAATACGACCGCATCACGCTGCCGGCGCCCGCAGCCGAACGCATCGTCGCAATCGACGTGCACGAAGGTGAGCATGTGCGCGCCGGACAGCGACTGCTCAGGCTCGAAGCCACACGGACGCAATCGACGGCGCAGGCGGGACAGGCCGAGGTGCAGCGCCAACGTGGCGCGCTCGCGGAACTTGAAGCCGGCCCGCGCCGCGAGGCCATCGCGCAGGCGCGCGCGCAAGTCACCGCCGCACAGGCGCAGGCACGCGATGCTCGGGCCTACTACGCTCGCCTGCAGCCGCTTGGCCGCAGACAACTGGTCGCCGCCGCCGATGTCGATCGTGCGCGCGCCGCGGCGGGCAATGCCGATGCGCAAGTGCAGGCGGCGGGAGCGGCGCTTGCCGAGCTCGAACACGGCACGCGACCGGAGCAGCTCGTACAGGGCGAGGCCGCGCTGCGCGCATCGGAGGCGCAAGCAGCAGTGCAGGTGGTTACGCTCGACAAGCTCAATGTGGTCGCGCCGCGCGATGCGCGGGTCGACAGCCTGCCGTACCGGCTTGGCGACCAGGCCCCGGTCGGTGCGCCGCTGGCCATCCTCCTGGTGGGTGCTGCGCCGTTTGCGCGCGTCTATGTGCCCGAACCAATCCGCGCCAACGTGCAGGTCGGAAGCAATGCGCAGGTCTATGTCGCTGGTCGCGCCCAGGCGCTGGCGGGCAAGGTGCGCATGATCCGCAGCGAGCCCGGGTTCACTCCGTACTACGCGCTGATCGGCAAGGACGCGGCGCGGTTGAGTTATCTGGCGGAGATCGAATTGACCGGCAAGGATGCGGCGCAACTGCCGGCGGGACTGCCGGTGCGGGTCGAGTTCATTCCGTGAACAGCAATGCGGCGAACACCAATGGCGTGAGCACCGATGTCGTGGGCACAGATGTCGTGAGCACCGATGTCGTGAGCAGCGGCGACGCCACCGATGCCGGTATCGCGATCCGCGCGCATGGCCTGACCAAGCGCTTCGGCGACCTGGTCGCGGTCGACCACGTCGACCTGAGCGTACCGAAGTCGCAGGTCTACGGCTTCCTCGGCCCGAACGGTTCCGGCAAATCGACCACGATCCGAATGTTGTGCGGGTTGCTCACGCCGACTGAAGGCGAGATCGAGGTGCTCGGCCTGCGCGTTCCCGAACAAGCCGAGGCATTGCGTCGGCGGATCGGCTACATGACGCAGAAGTTCTCGCTGTTCGAGGACCTCACCGTGCGCGAAAACCTCGAGTTCCTCGCCGCGGTGCAGGACATCCCGAAGGCGCGTGCTGCGCAGCGCATCGACGCACTCATCGCGCAATACCACTTCGACGATCGACAGAAGCAACTGGCGGGCACGCTCAGCGGTGGCCAGAAGCAGCGGCTTGCGCTCGCCGGCGCGGTGATCCACGAGCCGGAACTGTTGTTCCTTGATGAGCCCACCAGCGCGGTCGACCCCGAATCGCGCCGTGACTTCTGGGAAAAACTCTTCGAACTGGCCGACGCCGGTACCACGATCCTGGTGTCGAGCCATCTGATGGACGAGGCCGAGCGTTGCCATCGCCTGGTGATCCTCGATCATGGCGTCGTCGTGGCCGACGGCACGCCCAACGAACTGATGTCGAAACTCGCCGGGCGCACGCTCGCGGTGCACGCAGCGCAACCGCGGCGCGTGCAACAGGTGCTGTTGAAGGTGCCGGGCGTGCTCAGCGTCGCGCAGGTCGGCAACACGCTGCGCGTGCTCGCTGCCGATCCTGCGACAGGCCCGGGAGCCGACGCCGAAGGGCGGGTGCGCGAGGCGCTGGAAAAAAGTGGATTGCAAGCCGAGGTCGAATCGGTGCCGCCCAATCTCGAGGACGTCTTCGTCGCGGCCACACGCAAGGACGACGAGACCGATGCCAGCCGGCGCGAGCGCGCGGCATGAACCTGCGTCGGCTGTTCGCGATCGTGGTCAAGGAGCTGCGCCAGCTGCGTCGGGATCGCGTCACGCTGGCGATGATCGTCGGCATCCCGGTGATGCAGCTGGTGTTGTTCGGCTATGCGATCAACCTCAACGTGCGTGGACTGTCAGCGGCCATTGCCGACGAAGCCGGCACTGCGGGATCGCGCGCGCTGGTGATGGACATGCTCGCCACCGGTGTCATCAGGCCGGTCGCCTTGGCGCGCACGCCGCAGGAACTGATGACACTGCTCCAGCGCGGCCAGATCAGCGTCGGCATCGCGATCCCGCCCGATTTCGAGCGGCGGCGCATCGATGGCCGCGAAGCCGCGCAGGTGCTGGTCGACGGCAGCGACACGGTGGTACAAAGCGCGGCTATCCAGCTGGCACAGACGCCGCTCGACAGTTCGAACGCGGCTGCTGCGAAAGCATCGACCCAGCGCCAGTTCGGCCCGGATCAAGTCGTGCCGAACCAGATCAGCGTGGTCGCGTTCTACAACCCGGAGCGGCGATCGGCCATCAACATCGTGCCCGGACTGATCGGCGTGATCCTGACCATGACGATGGTGCTGTTCACCGGCGTCTCGATCGTGCGCGAACGCGAGCGCGGCAACATGGAGCTTTTGATCGCAACGCCGTTGAGCCGCAGCGAGCTGATGATCGGCAAGGTGCTGCCGTACGCGGCGATTGGCCTGATCCAGACGACCGTGGTGTTGGCGTTGGGCGTGTGGCTGTTCCAGGTGCCGGTGCGCGGCAGCGTATTCGATGTCTATATCGCCGCGGTGCTACTGATCCTGGCCAACCTCACGCTGGGATTGCTGATCTCGACCAAGGCGCAATCGCAGTTCCAGGCGATGCAGATGACGTTCTTCGTGTTCCTGCCGTCGATCCTGCTGTCGGGCTTCATGTTTCCCTTCGCCGGAATGCCGCCGATCATCCAGTGGCTCGCGGAGGTGCTGCCGCTGACCCATTTCCTGCGCATCATCCGCGGCGTGATGCTGCGCGGCGCGCACCTGCTGGAACTATGGCCGGATGTGCTGGCGTTGCTGGCCTTTACCGCGGTGATGATGACGCTGGCGATATTGCGGTTCCGCAAGCGGTTGGATTAATGACCGCCTCTGTAGGAGCGACGCAAGTCGCGACCCGCTTGCCGTGACTCGGTCGCGACCTACGTCGCTCCTACAAGAGCTTACCGATTCAGGTGGTTTCGACCACCCGCCCGCGCAATGAATTCGGCATCGCATCGGTGATGGCCACATCGACGAATTGCCCGATGAGCCGGGGGTGGCCGGCGAAATTCACCGGGCGCATGTTCTCGGTCTTGCCGGTCAGCTCATTCGGATCTTTCCTGGATGGTCCCTCGACCAACACCCGCTGCACGCTGCCGACCATCGCTGCGGAAATCGTCGCCGAATGCGCCGTGATGTGCGCTTGCAACCGCTCCAGCCGCGCTTGTTTGGTCGCGTGCGGCGTGTCGTCCGGGAGATCCGCGGCAGGTGTGCCTGGCCTGCGCGAGTAGATGAAGGAGAACGACTGGTCGAAACCGACATCCTCGATCAGCTTCATGGTCTTGTCGAAGTCGGCATCGGTTTCACCCGGGAAACCGACGATGAAGTCCGAGGAGATCGAGATGTCCGGCCGCACCCCACGCAGCTTGCGGATCTTGTGCTTGAATTCGAGCGCGGTGTAACCGCGCTTCATCGCCGCGAGCACGCGGTCGCTGCCCGATTGCACCGGCAAATGCAGATAAGTCGCCAGCTGCGGGACATCGCGGTAGGCCTCGATCAGCGAATCGGAAAATTCCAGCGGATGCGAGGTCGTGAAGCGGATGCGGCCGATGCCTTCGATCTGGGCGACAGCGCGGATCAGCAGGCCGAGGTCGGCGATTTCATCCTCTCCCTCGCTGTCGATAGAGGCAATCCGCCCGCGGTAGGCGTTGACGTTCTGCCCGAGCAGGTTGACCTCGCGTACGCCTTGCGCGGCCAGTTGCGCGACCTCGACCAGCACGTCCTCGAATGGCCGGCTGACCTCCTCGCCGCGGGTGTAGGGCACCACGCAGAACGAGCAGTACTTCGAGCAGCCCTCCATGATCGAGACAAAGGCGCTGGGGCCGTCGGCACGCGGCTCGGGCAGGCGGTCGAACTTCTCGATCTCGGGGAAGCTGATGTCGACCTGCGGCTGGCCGGTGGCACGCCGGGCCGCGATCAGCTCCGGCAGGCGGTGCAGGGTCTGCGGGCCGAACACCAGGTCGACATAGGGCGCGCGTTTGACGATCGCCGCGCCTTCCTGGGATGCAACGCAGCCGCCGACGCCAATGATCACCGGCCTGCCGCCGGCCTTGAGCGCCTTCCAGCGGCCCAGCTGGCTGAAAACCTTTTCCTGCGCTTTTTCGCGGATCGAGCAGGTATTGACTAGGATAACGTCGGCTTCTTCGACATTCGTGGTCAACTCCAAGCCATCGCTGGCCGCCAGCACGTCGGCCATCCGGGACGAGTCGTACTCGTTCATCTGGCAGCCGTGGGTCTTGATGAAGAGCTTGCCTTTCGCGGCAGGCAAGGCGGCCGTGGGCTTGCTTTTCACGTCAGTCGAGCCCGTGGTGGGCTTTCCGCGCGCCGGCGCGGCTGGGGCGATGGTGTCGGTCATTTGTCTCGGTCCGGGAAGGCGGCGGTGAGTCCGCGCCGGAGGGTTGGCTAGTTTAGGGCTTGCGCGACCGGAGCCGGACGCCTTCTGCGTTTCCATGGCTGTGATGCCCAGTTTCGATACATCCTGCTTGTCAGGCACCCCGCGACGGGGGGACACTCGAACCATGACTGGGGTAAGGGGAGTCTTGGCGTTAATGTGCCTGCTGGCAGCGGCTCCGGTCGTCGCCGGCACCGTATACCGCTGCGACAGCAGCGCAGGCGGCCGCAGCTATTCCAGCAAGCGTATCGGCGGCGCCAGCTGCACAGCGGTGAGCAGCTACAAGGCCAACCCTTACCGGGCCAGCCGTTACCAGGCCAGCAGCTATCAAACTCCGGCCCCGGCTGAGGCGGTGGGCAGTGCCCAGCCTGCCAACTCCGTACAAGGTTCGCCGGTGTCTGCGGTGCTGCCGGCACTCGCGCCCCAGGCCGAGCGCATGGCTTACCAGGCCCCGAGACTGGTCCGCGGTCAGGTCTATTCCTACATCCAGGACGGTATCCGCCACTACGCCAGCAAACCACCGCGCGGCGGCGTGGGCGTCACGGCGATGCGCACCATCCACTACAGCTTCATGGAAACCTGCTACGCCTGCGGAGCCAAGCCGGGCGTCGATTTCAACACCCTGCGCCTCAATACCGGTGCGTATCAGGCGGAAATCAGCGCCGCAGCCAAGGATTACGGGGTCGAGGAAGCGATCGTGCGCGCAATCATCCATGCCGAGTCGGCGTACAACCCCAATGCGTTGTCGCGAGTCGGCGCACAGGGGCTGATGCAGCTGATGCCGGCGACCGCTCGCCGGTTCGGGGTGGGCAACGCTTTCGACGCCAGCCAGAACATCCGTGGCGGTGTGCAATACCTGGCCTTCCTGCTCAAGCGTTTCAATGGCGACCTGAGCATGGCCGCTGCCGGGTACAACGCCGGCGAGGGCGCGGTCGACAAGTACCGGGGCGTGCCGCCCTACAGCGAGACCCGGCGCTACGTGCAGCGTGTCGGTCTGCTGGCCCAGCGCTACCGCGGCAGCTTCGCCGCGCGCTGATCGGCTGGAATGCCCCGTGGGATCCCCCGCTGGATCCCGCCCTGGATATCGCCCTAGATCCCGCACCAGATCAGAAATCGCAGCCGACGATGGCGGAAACGTTGTCGGCAGATTCAGCGTTCCGTTACACTTCCCCGTCTTTGCGGCGTCGGTCGCCTGCGCATCGCGCGGGCCGGCAGCCGAGTCTGATGGAAAGTCTTTGCGGGGTGTTGGATGGGCAATGATGCGGTCGAAGAGCGCCTGGATGACCACCTTGAAAACCAGGGCCGCCGCCGGTTCCTGACCGCGACCACGGCCGTGGTCGGGGCGGTGGGGGTCGGGTTCCTGGCAGTTCCGTTCATCAAGTCATGGAATCCGAGCGCAAAGGCCAAGCTGGCCGGTGCCCCGATCACCGCTGACATCAGCGCCCTGGTCGAAGGCACGCGCATGGTGCTCGAGTGGCGCGGCCAGCCGATCTGGATCGTCAAGCGCACCAAGCAGATGCTGGACATGCTGCCGACCCTGGACCCGCGCATGCGCGATCCCAAGTCGACCAATGCCGACCAGCAGCCGGCCTATGTGCTGAAGGGCGACTACCATTTCCGCTCGATCAAGCCGGAAATCTCGGTGCTGGTCGGACTGTGCACGCACCTGGGCTGCTCGCCTGAGTTGAAGGCCGAGATCAAGCCCGAACCGTTCGATCCCAACTGGAAGGGCGGCTACTTCTGCCCCTGCCACAAGTCGCGCTTCGACCTGTCCGGACGTGTGTTCGACGGCGTGCCTGCGCCCATCAACCTGCTGGTGCCGCCGCATCACTATGAGAGCGACACGTCGATCGTGATTGGCGTCGACCCCGCGTCCGGCACCAGCGCAGGAGCTGCGTAACCCATGGCAAACGTGATCACCCGCACCACCGGCAACGTCATGGACTGGGTCAATGCGCGCGCGCCCGGCATGATGCCGATGTACCGCAAGCACATGAGCGAGTACTTCGCGCCCAAGAACTTCAACATCTGGTACTACTTCGGCTCGCTGGCGATGCTGGTACTGGTCAACCAGATCGTCACCGGCATCTTCCTGACGATGCACTTCAAGCCGGCGGCGGACCAGGCGTTCGCGTCGGTCGAATACATCATGCGCGACGTGGAGTGGGGTTGGCTGATCCGCTACATGCACACGACCGGCGCGTCGCTGTTCTTCATCGTCGTGTACCTGCACATGTTCCGCGGGCTGATGTACGGCAGCTACCAGAAGCCGCGCGAGCTGGTGTGGCTGCTCGGCATGGTCATCTACCTGGTGCTGATGGCCGAAGCCTTCATGGGCTACGTCCTGCCGTGGGGCCAGATGTCGTTCTGGGGCGCGAAGGTGATCATCTCGCTGTTTGGCGCGATCCCGTACATCGGCCAGGGTCTGACCGAATGGATCATGGGCGATTACCTGCCGGCCGATGCGACGCTGGGCCGATTCTTCGCCCTGCACGTGATTGCGCTGCCGTTGGTGTTGCTGTTGCTCGTGGTGTTGCACCTGGGCGCCCTGCACGAAGTCGGTTCCAACAACCCCGACGGCGTCGACACCAAGAAAGGGCCGAAGGGCAATCGCTGGTCGACCACCGCGCCTGTCGACACCATCCCGTTCCATCCGTACTACACAGTCAAGGATCTGGTCGGCGTCGGCTTTTTCCTGATCCTGGCTGCGTTCATCATCTTCTTCGCGCCGACCTTCGGCGGCTGGTTCCTGGAGCCTGACAACTTCACCGAGGCCAACCGCCTGGTGACGCCGTCGCACATCAAGCCGGTGTGGTACTTCACCCCGTACTACGCGATGTTGCGGGTGGTTCCGTCGTTCTTCGCGATCAAGCTGTGGGGCGTGCTGGTGATGTTCGGTGCGATCGTGGTGCTGTTCCTGGTGCCGTGGCTCGACAAGAGCCGGGTCAAGTCCTATCGCTATCGCGGCAAGTTGTCGTGGCTGATGCTGGGGATGTTCGTGGTGAGCTTCGTGTGGCTGGGGAAGATCGGCTCCGGGCCCGGCACCGATCCGGCCGAAGTCGTCATTGGCCGCATCCTGACCTTCCTCTACTTCGTGTTTTTCATCACCATGCCGTTGTGGACCAAGCTCGACAAGACAAAACCGGTGCCGGAACGGGTGACGACGCATGACTAAGTTCGCCATGCGCAAGGCGTTCAACAGCAAGCTGCTTACCGGCATGCTGTCGGCCGGTTTACTGATCGCCGCACCGGCATTCGCCGCCGAGGAAGGCGCCGCCCTGCCGCACGCAGGCACCGACCTCACCGACAAGGCATCGTTGCAGCGTGGTGCCGAGCTGTACATGAACTACTGCTCGGGCTGCCACTCGCTGAAATACCTGCGCTATTCGCGCATGGCCGAGGACTTCGGCCTGAGCGAGGACGAAGTGCAGGCGAACCTCAACTTCACCGGCGTCAAGGTGGGTGAACAGATCCACGTTGCGTTGAACGAGGACGAGGCCAAGCAGTTCTTCGGGAAGATGCCGCCCGACCTTAGCGTCATCGCGCGCGTGCGCGGCCCCGACTGGATCTACAACTACCTCAAGTCGTTCTACCTGGACGAATCGCGTCCGCTGGGCTGGAACAACACGATCTATCCGAACGCATCGATGCCCAACCCGCTGTGGCAGTTGCAGGGACTGCAGCATGCGCAGTTCGGCAAGGCCGACGCCGGCGGCGATCGTCCGGTCGAGAAGCTGCTGCTGGCACAACCGGGCACGCAGACTGCTGCCCAGTTCGACCAGACCGCGCGCGACATCACCACTTTCCTCGAGTACGCGGGGGAGCCGGCTGCCATACAACGCCAGAGCATGGGCGTGTGGGTGATCCTGTTCCTGGCGTTCTTCACGTTCCTCGCCTGGCTGCTGAAAAAGGAATACTGGCGCGACGTGCAC
Source organism: Lysobacter sp. (assembly GCA_031359875.1). Taxonomy (GTDB): domain Bacteria; phylum Pseudomonadota; class Gammaproteobacteria; order Xanthomonadales; family Xanthomonadaceae; genus Cognatiluteimonas. The sequence goes on along the minus strand of JANMAO010000050.1, from coordinate 20,067 downwards.
TAGGCGAAACCCTCGCATGGGTCCGCGCGGTCATTCGTGCGGACTCGAGGAAAGCACCGCGATTCGGTGGTGATTTCCTGGGGGCGAGGGAGCCGCGCTCGGGAAACCGTGGCGACCGACTGCAAGGGGCAGGCGGCGTCGATGCGATTGGCGGATGCCCAGTCGCTGGAGAAGCCGATGATGGCGACCAGTCCGCGCATGCGTAACGCCCTGACCCTGTTCTCGTCAGTCGATGATGTTCTGTGTCACCGCGTCCGCCTGGTGCTGGCGGCGAAAGGCGTCACCTACGACCTGATCCCGGTCGATCCGCAGAATCCGCCGGAAGACCTGATCGACCTCAACCCGTACCACTCGGTGCCGACCCTGGTCGAGCGCGAACTGGTGCTGTATGCGGCATCGGTCGTCAGCGAATACCTCGACGAGCGCTACCCGCACCCGCCGCTGATGCCGGTCGATCCGCTCTCCCGTGCGCGCCTGCGCCTGGCGATGTTGCGGATCGAGCACGACTGGGTACCCCAGGTGCAGGCGATCCAGCTCGGCAACAAGCAGCAGGCAGAAGCCGGACGCAAGCGCCTGAAGGAGCTGTTGACCGCGGCGGTGCCGCTGTTCAAGGCCAGCAAGTTCTTCCTCAATCCGGAGATGAGCCTGGCCGATTGCGCGATGGCGCCGATCATCTGGCGTCTGGACACGCTCGGCGTCGGCCTGCCGAAGGACGGCAAGTCGGTCGAGGACTACGGCAACCGCATCTTCCGCAATCCAGGCTTCGCCCGCAGCCTGACCCCGCAGGAGAAAAATCTGCGCGAGATGCCGGCCTGAAGCAGCGGAAGGCAGCCGGTACCCGTAATGCACGAAAAACCCGCCAGCGTCCGGCGGGTTTTTTTACTGACGGCCCACAGCTTCGGGTCTCAGGCTTCTCCCACGCCCGCTAGACTATCCGCATGACCGACGAAGCGCCGCACATGACCAGCCACCGCCCGTACCTGTTGCGGGCGCTGTACGAGTGGATCTCCGACAACGACATGACCCCGCACCTGCTGGTCGATGCAGGGCAGCCGGGCGTCAAAGTGCCGTCGCATACGATCAAGGACGGCAAGGTCGTGCTCAACATTGCCGCGCGGGCGGTGGCGACGCTGGAGCTCGGCAATGACGCGGTCCGCTTCACCGCGCGGTTCGGTGGCGTCAGCCATCCGGTCTACGTGCCGGTGTCGGCAGTCCTGGCGATCTACGCCCGCGAGACCGGGCAGGGCATGGCCTTGCCGGAGGACACCAGCGCCACCGACACGGGCAATGAGCCGCCGACCCCACCCTCCGATCCAGGCGGCGACGAGCCGGCGCCGCCCAAACGTGGCGGGCATCTGCGGATCGTGAAGTAGCGCCGCGAGAACACCCGTGAACGAGAAATTCCAACGCGTCGCCACGCGCCAGCCAAACCCGCCTGCGGTCGGTGGCGGCAGGCGCACCGGCGCGGTCCCAGCGCGGCGCGACTCTACGGCAACGGCACCACGCCGGTTCCTCGCAGCGGCCCGCTGAACGACACCAGGCGCACGCCCCGCAACACCAGCCGGCCGACGTGGCGATCGCTGCCGTCCTCGGAATATTCAAACCGGAAGCTGCGCTCGAACCCCAGCCGGCCGTCCTCGCCGCGGCGCAGGCGCAGCCCGCTGGCGTGCACGGTCTGGTCCAGCCACTGCACCCCGGCGACATGGCAGGCGTCACGTCCGACCTGCTCCGCACGCTCGGCGGCGGCGCGGGTGGCGCTCCAGAAGGCGAACGCCAGTGCGGCACAGATCATCAGGATCAGGAGGGTCGGCATCCGCCCAATGTGGGGTGTGCCGAGGCCTGCGGCAAGCCGGGCTTTGCGTCGCCATCACGCTTACACTCCCAGTGTCCATCCGTCCCTGTCGAACCGGTGCCCCATGAAACTTGTCTTTCCCGGTGGTGAACACCCCCAGGTCCTGCTGGGGCCCGGCATCAACCGCGTCGGCTCCGATCCACACGCCACGATCGTGATCGACCGGCCCGGTGTGCGCCCGCAGCATTGCGAGCTGCACGTGACCGCCCACGGGGTGACCCTGCACGTGCCCCCCGGAACCACGGTCAACGTCAATGGGCGTCCCGTGGATGGCCTGATGACCTTGCGGGCCGATGACAGTGTCAGTTTCGACCGGGTCCTGGCACGTCTGTCCACGATCGAGGCCGCAGCGCCAATCCATCGTCATCATCCCGGGGAGCTGCCGACGCCGGCCAATGACGATCCGGGTGCGACCGCGGTGCGCCCGGTCCTGCCGAAATTCGTATTGCGCGGCGTGTCCGGGCAGGGCTTTGGTCGCAGCTACCCGCTGATCGGCCCAAGCGTGGTCGGGCGTGCGCCGGAATGCGTGCTGCGCCTGGACGAATCCGGGCTGTCGCGCCAACACGCACGGCTGGTCCCGACCGGCGATGGCGTCCAGGTCGAGGACCTGGGCTCGACCAACGGCACCTTCGTCAACGGCAAGCGCGTGCAGCGTGGTTTCGCCGCGCCGGGTGACGAGATCGGATTCGACACCCTTCGTTTCCGCGTGGCTTCGCCCGGGCAGCACGAATCCGCGACTGCCGCGGCGCAGGTCGCTGTTGTAAGCAGACGGATTTCACCGTGGTGGTGGGTGGCGCTGGCGACGGCGGGTCTGGCCGCGATCTGGGTGGCCGCGCTGTTGCGCTGACGTAACGCGCCAATGCAGGCGCGCGCTTCGGTCTCGACGCCCACTGTAGAGCCGAGCTTGCTCGGCTTGTGCTCGCCAAATTCGTGTGGATCAGCCGAGCAAGCTCGGCTCTACAAGTCGCTTGCGGAATAGTCCACGATTCAAGCCGGCGGCGGCCCCAGCTTCATCGACAGGTCGATCGCACGCACGTGCTTGGTGAGTGCGCCGACCGAAATGTAGTCCACGCCGTCCTCGGCAATCGCGCGCAGACCGGCAATGTCGACACCGCCAGAAACTTCCAGCGGGATCGCGCCGTTGAATGGCGCGCTTGCGGCGATGCGCACGGCTTCGCGGCGCATGGGTGCATCGAAATCATCGATCAGGATGCGGTCGCAACCCGCATGCAGCGCCTGTTCGAGCTGCTGCAGCGTTTCCACTTCGACGATCAGTGGCAATGCCGGATACATCGCGCGCGCGGTCCGGATCGCGATCGTGATCGAGCCTGCCGCACGCACGTGGTTTTCCTTCAGCATCACCGCATCGAACAGGCCCATGCGATGGTTGCCGCCACCGCCGGCGCGCACCGCGTATTTCTGCGCCAGGCGCAGCCCGGGGATGGTCTTGCGGGTATCCAGGATGCGCGTGCCGGTGCCGCGCACCGCATCGACGTAGGCGGCGGTGGTGGTCGCGGTGCCGCTCAGCGTCTGCATGAAGTTGAGTGCGGTGCGCTCGGCGCTGACCAGGGCGCGGACATGGCCTTGAAGCGTGGCAAGCACGGTGCCGGAGGTAACGCGCTGGCCTTCGGCCACATGCCAGTCGATGCGCACGTCGGGATCCAGCGCGCGATGGCAGGCGTCGAACCAGGGCCGCCCGCAGACGACGGCATCTTCCTTGCACAGCAGATAGGCACTGTCGGCGTGGTCGGGGAGCAAGCTCGCGGTGACGTCTCCGCTGCCGAGGTCTTCTGCCAGCGCGCGTGCCACGTCGGACGCGATGACTTGTGCGTCGGGCGCCTGCAGCGCGCGCATCGCGGGATCGCTCATCGCGGTATCGCCAGCAGCGAACGGGGGCTCACGCGCCGGGGAAGTCCGGCACCTGGCCGAGGGCGATGCCTTCCTCGACCAGCAGCACCGGAATGCCATCATCGATGCGATAGGCGAGCTTGCGGTCGCGCGTCACCAATGCTTCGCGCAGGCTGTCGGTTTGCGGCCTGCCGTCGATGCGCTGGATCCCGCCGGCCGCGATCGCGCGGTTCAGCGCATCGAGCCCGCGCGACTCCAGCAGCGCCAGCGGCTGCCGTGTGGCGGGGCAGGCAAGGATGTCGAGAAGCTTGCGATCCATGGCGTACCGGACTCGTGCGAGAGGCCGGTAGAATACGTCTTTGCGACAGGGGACCACCATGCCTAACCCGACAGGCCCAACCACTGCCGGCCCGCTCGTCGAGGCTCCGATTGTGGCCGCTCCCATCGTAGGTGTCGTGATGGGCTCGCGCTCCGATTGGGAGACGATGCAGCACGCCGCCGCGATCCTGGACACGCTCGGTATCGCGCACGAAGTGCGCGTGGTCTCCGCGCACCGCACGCCCGATGTGTTGTTCGACTACGCCGCCAGCGCGCAGTCGCGCGGCCTGCGCGCGATCATCGCCGGCGCCGGCGGCGCTGCCCATCTGCCGGGCATGCTCGCGGCCAAGACGGCGGTGCCGGTGCTCGGCGTCCCGGTGCAAAGCAAGACCCTGGGCGGCATGGATTCGCTGCTGTCGATCGTGCAGATGCCGGCGGGCGTTCCGGTGGCGACCTTCGCGATCGGCAATGCCGGCGCGGCGAATGCGGCGTTGTTCGCGGTGGGTATCCTGGCGGGCACCGATGCCACCATCGCAGCTGCGCTCGCGGCGTTCCGCGACCGGCAGACCAGCGACGTGGCGGCCAATGCCGATCCCCGCAAAAACAATCCAGACAAGTGATCGTGCAACGCTCGACCCAGACAGCCACCGTTCGTCCTGAGCCCTTCGACATTGCTCAGGGCAAGCTGCAGTGCGAAGCGCCGAAGTCGAAGGACATGGTGGGCAGTGGTCGCGACCCCTCGACTTCGCGCCTGTGGCGCTACGCTCAGGGCGAACGGAGACGGGAATGACCACGGTCGGCATCCTCGGTGGCGGGCAGCTTGCCCGCATGCTGGCGCTTTCCGGCGCGCCGCTGGGTCTGCGGTTCCTGGTGATGGACGCTGCTGCCGATGCCTGCGCCGGACAGTTCGCGCCGATGGTGGTCGGCGATTATCGTGACGAGATCGCGTTGGCCGAATTCGCGTCGCGGATCGATGTCGCCACCTTCGACTTCGAAAACGTGCCCGCCGAATCCGCGCAGTGGCTCAGCGAACGCGTGCCGGTGTTCCCCAGCCCACGTGCACTGGCGACCGCGCAGGATCGCCTCGCCGAGAAAACCCTGTTCCGCGAACTCGGCATCCCGGTGCCGCCATTCGCGGCAATCGCGTCGCGCGCGGAACTCGATGCCGCGATTGCAATTATCGGCATGCCTGCGATCCTCAAGACCCGGCGCCTGGGTTACGACGGCAAGGGCCAGTTCCGCCTGAAGTCGGCCGCAGACGCCGATGCCGCGTGGAATGCGTTGGGTGCGCAGGCGACGACGGTCGGGTTGATCCTGGAAGGATTCGTCGCCTTCCAGCGCGAGTTGTCGGTCGTTGCGGTACGCGGTCGCGATGGTGAATTCCGCGCGTGGCCGTTGACCGAGAACTGGCACGTCGACGGCGTGCTGTCAGCCAGCCTTGCGCCGGCGACCGTCGATTCCGCGTTGGCCGAAACCGCCTATGCGTACGCCAGGACGCTTGCCGATGCCCTCGACTACGTCGGTGTGTTCGCGCTTGAACTGTTCTGTCGCGATGGCGAACTGCTCGCCAACGAACTCGCGCCACGCGTCCACAACTCCGGGCACTGGACGATCGAGGGCAGCGAAACCGGGCAGTTCGAGAATCATCTGCGCGCGGTGCTCAGCCTGCCATTGGGCGACACGCGCATGCTCGGCATGGCATGCATGCTCAACTGGATCGGCGCGACACCCGATGCAGTGGCGGTGCTGCGCGAGCCCGGCGGCCACTGGCACGACTACGGCAAGGCGCCACGCGCCGGACGCAAGGTGGGACATGCGACCTTGCGGGCAGACAGCGCCGAAGCGCTTGCGGCAACCTTGGCGCGTGTCGGCAAAACGCTCGGTCGCGATGCCCAGGTGACGCCTGTAATCGAGCGTCTGGGCGCCTGACCTTCCCGTAGCAACCATCTTTAAACAGCCGCGAAGCGATTCCCATGCTGTGCGGAACATCGCGATCGTTGGGTATCGCTCCGCTCAACCCAACCTACAAAAGCGAACGGCCGGATTGCCCGGCCGTTTGCGTAAAGCGGCGAGGATTGCTTCAGCGCATGTTCGACGCCGCAAAATCCCAATTGGCCAGTTTCCAGAACGCCTCGACATACTTCGGTCGCGCATTCCGGTAGTCGATGTAATAGGCGTGTTCCCACACATCGCAGGTCAGCAGTGCGGTGTCCTCGCCGGTCAGCGGCGTTGCGGCGTTGGACGTGCTCACCAGGGCGAGCGAGCCATCCTGTCGCTGCACCAGCCACGCCCAGCCGGAGCCAAACGTCTTGACAGCCAAGTCGCTGAACTGCTCCTTGAACTTGTCGAAGCTGCCAAAGCCCTTGCTGATGGCATCGCCGAGCTTGCCCGCAGGTTCGCCGAGTGCGTCGGGCGTGAGGCAGTTCCAGTAGAACGTGTGGTTCCAGACCTGGGCGGCGTTGTTGAACATCGCGCCCTGTGCCTTGCGGATGATGTCCTCCAGCCCCATCCCCTCGAACTCGGTACCGGCGATCATCTTGTTGAGGTTGTCGACGTAGGCCTTGTGGTGCTTGCCGTAATGGAAGTCGATGGTTTCGCCGGAGATGTGCGGCTCCAGCGCGGTGCGTTCGAAGGGCAGGGCAGGCAGTTCGATGGCCATGGTCGGTTCCTTGCAGGTTCGGTAGTGGGGCGTTCAACCGTTCGTTCCGAGCGTAGACCCGCAGGGTCGAAGTCGAAGGAGACGATCGGGGCAGGTCCTTCGACTTCGCGCCTTTGGCGCTACGCTCAGGACGAACGGAGTTGCGTGGTATGGCAGCAAGCCTCCGGCCAATCGGGGCGAAGGCTTACAATGACGATTCTAACCCCACGCTCCGTGACCAGCCGATCAACGCTGCGCGGGGCATTGCAGGAGACACAGTAATGCCAGTGCTGGAACAGATCCGCGCCGAGGTCGAAGGCCATCCGATCGTGTTGTTCATGAAGGGCACGCCGCAGTTCCCGATGTGTGGTTTTTCCAGCCGCACGATCCAGGCGCTCAAGTCCGCGGGTGCGACCGAACTGCATACCGTCAACGTGCTCGAAGAACCCGAAATCCGCGCCAACCTGCCGCGCTATTCCAACTGGCCGACGTTCCCGCAGTTGTTCATCCATGGCGAACTGATCGGCGGTTGCGACATCACGATGGAGCTGTTCGAGTCCGGCGAGCTCGCGCGCATGATCTCGGAGACGCAAAAAGCGTGAGCGCGGTGGCGCCTGCAGCTGAAGCCGGCGCGCTGGCCGGTCCGGCGTTGAGTGGCCGCGTCGTAGTGCTCAGTGGCGCTCACGGCGGATTGGGTCAAGCTGCTTCCGTGGCCTGTGCGCGCGCTGGTGCCACCGTCGTCCTGCTCGGTCGCAAGCTGCCGAAATTGAATCGCGTATACGACCGCATCGTCGCCGATGGCGGTGACGCGCTGCTGTATCCACTCGATCTCGAAGGCGCGTCTCCCGATGACTACGCCGAGCTCGCTTCACGCATCGAAACCGACCTCGGACGCCTGGATGGCGTGCTGCATTGCGCCGCCGAATTCCGCGGACTCACGCCGCTGCTGCATACCGATCCCGCCGCGTTTGCGCGCGCACTGCACGTCAACCTCACCGCGCCGTGGTGGCTGACCCAGGCCTGCCTGCCACTGCTGGCGAAGGCTGCTGACGCCGCGGTCGTGTTCGCGCTCAATGACCTGCAACAGTCGCGACAAGCCTTCTGGGGCGGCTACGGCGTCGCCCAGCACGGACTCGCAGCGCTGGTCGCCATGCTGCATGCCGAACTCGCCAACGGCCCGATTCGTGTCAGCGCGCTGCAGCCCGGACCGATGCGGACCTCGCTGCGCTCCACCGCCTTCGTCGAGGAAGACGACCACGTCGCGCGCGATCCCGCCGTCTACGCCGATGCCTGCGTCGCGCTGCTGTCGCCGGCTGGCGCCGCCCATCGCGGCCTGGTCTGGAGCACCCACGTCGACGGCGCGCACATATGACGATCGCTTCGGCCGCGCTGCTGCTGTTCCTGATCTTGGATCCGCTCGGCAACATCCCGGTGTTCCTCGGGCTGCTGCGCGCCTTGCCGCCGCAACGCCAGCGCATCGTGCTGGCGCGCGAAATGCTGATCGCGCTGGTCGTGCTGATGCTGTTCCTGTGGGGCGGCCGCTACGCGCTGGAGCTGATGCACCTGCGCCAGGAATCGGTGTCGATTGCCGGCGGCATCGTCCTGTTCCTGATCGGGTTGCGCATGATCTTTCCGCCGCCCGAAGGCCTGATGGGCGAGTTGCCCGACGGCGAACCCTTCATCGTGCCAATGGCCATTCCGCTGATTGCCGGCCCCTCGGGCATGGCCGCGGTGATGCTGATGGGCAGCCAGGAACCCGACCGCATGGGCGCCTGGAGCATGGCGCTGATGATTGCCTGGGTCGCGACCGCGGCGATCCTGTTTTCCTCGACCTACCTCTACAAATGGCTGGGCTTGCGCGTGCTGATCGCGATCGAGCGCCTGATGGGCATGGTGATCGTCGCGATCTCGGTGCAGATGTTGCTGGACGGCCTCACCACCTACATGCGTGTCGCGCCGGCTGGCTGACACCGCTCATACGCATTGCACGTCGCCGCGTTAAAGTCGGCGCACCCACGTACCGACCAAAGGACTGCCGCGATGGATGAAGTTGTGCACACACTGCCGACGGTCGATGCCAGCATCTATCCGCGCGGCGGCCTGGACGTGCTGTCACGCGAAGAGGTTGCGCGCCTGCGGGATGCGTCGGCTGGCGGCATGCATGAACTACTGCGCCGCTGCGCGCTCGCCGTGTTGACCACCGGCAGCACCTCGGACGATCCACGCGCGGCGCGGGAGTTCTATCCTGATTTCGACATCCGCGTCCTGCAGCAGGATCGTGGTCTGCGCCTGGACTTGCACAACGCCCCCGCAACGGCGTTCGTCGATGGCCAGATCATTCGCGGCGTGGCCGAACTGCTGTTCGCGGTGGTGCGCGACCTGGTCTATACGTCGGTCGAACTCGCGCCCGATTTCGCCAACGAGCTCGGCACCTCCGCCGGCATCACCGATGCCGTGTTCCGGTTGCTGCGCAATGCACGCATCCTGCATCCGTCCCAACCGAACCTGACGGTCTGCTGGGGTGGGCATTCGATCGGGCGCGACGAGTACATCTACACCAAGCAGATCGGCTACGAACTCGGCCTGCGCGGCCTGGACATCTGCACCGGCTGCGGCCCCGGCGCGATGAAAGGGCCGATGAAGGGCGCCACCATCGCCCACGCCAAGCAGCGCCAGCGCCACCCCCGCTACATCGGCATCACCGAGCCCGGGATCATCGCCGCCGAATCGCCGAATCCGATCGTCAACCACCTGGTGATCATGCCGGACATCGAGAAAAGGCTCGAATCCTTCGTCCGCATCGGCCATGGCTTTGTCGTGTTTCCCGGTGGCGTCGGCACCTGCGAGGAAATCCTGTACCTGCTCGGGATCCTGTTGCGCGATGAAAACGCGCACCTGCCATTCCCGCTGATCTTCACCGGCCCCAATGCCGCCGCGCCTTACTTCGAGCAGATCGACAAGTTCCTGCGCCTGACCCTGGGCGAAGCCGCGACAACGCGCTACCAGATCATCACCGGCGACTGCGCCGAAGTTGGGCGCCGCATCGCCGCCGGCATCCGCGAGGTGCGCGAGTACCGGATCGCGCAGAAGGATTCGTTCTACTTCAACTGGTCGCTCGATATTCCGTTGTCGTTCCAGCAGCCCTTCGTGCCCACGCACGAAGCGATGGCTACGCTCGACCTGCACCACGGCCGCAAGCCTTCCGACCTTGCCGCCGACCTGCGCCGGGCCTTCTCCGGGATCGTGGCCGGCAACGTCAAGGAAGAGGGCATCCGCGAGATCGAGCAGCACGGCCCGTTCCAGATCCACGGTGATCCGGACATGATGCTGGCGCTGGACGAGTTGCTGCGTGCCTTCGTGGCGCAGCGGCGGATGAAGATCGCCGGGGACTACCGGCCGTGTTACGAGATCGTCGCTTGACTACCGATCGAGGTGGCTGGCGACCTCATGTCGACCGAGCATCGGTGCGCGGTAGCGGCATTGCATCGTTGGATAGCCGTATCGTCACCACGAAGTTGCCGTCTTCCATGGCGGTTTCCACAGCGTCTTCCCGCCGCGTCACTGCGTAGATCCGCGCCCGGACCGCAGCCAGTCCAATGCGATGGCCGGTGCGCGACGGAGCAATCGCAGCAGCCCCGACCGCGCACGGGTTGCGGATCTGGATCTCCAGTGACGTGGTCGTGGCGCTGATGCGGATCGCCACGGTGGACGGTTCGCGGCGACGTTCAACGCCATGGATGATCGCGTTCTCCACCAAAGCCTGGATGGCGAGCAGCGGAACCTGCCAACTCAGATCGGATTCCAGGTTCTCCGGCACCTCCCACGCCACGCGCAGGCGATCGCCAAAGCGCAGTTGCTCGATGTGCAGGTAGCGCCGCGTCAAGTCGACTTCATGCTGGAGCGGCACCCAACCAGGAGCAGCCAGCGCCGCGCGGAACAGATCAGCCATATCCAGAAGCACGCGCTCGGCATCGGCCGGCCGGCCGTGCACGAGCGCCGCCGCGGAGTTGAGGGTGTTGAACAGGAAGTGCGGGTGCACCCGCGCCTGCAGCGTTTCGAGCTCGGCCTGTTTTGCACGAATTGCCAGTTGCTGCGCGCGCCAGTAGTTCTGGAAGGCGCCCAGGCCGAGCAATCCGACGATCACGATCACGCCCAGAAGGCGCAGGAACAGCCAGCCCCAGTCGGCCTTGGTGATCGGCCAGAGCCCGTGCAGCAAGGCCCACGCCGCCGCTGCGACCGCTGTTGCGCAGAGCAGCAGCACGAGCAGCGCGATGTACGCCAAGGGCAGGGGTCGCAGCGTGCCAAGCGACCGCCTGAGAACGTACAGTGTCGCAAGCGCCAGCACTGCGATCCATTGGGCCAGCAACGAGGCCAGGCCAAAGTAGATGAGCCGGTCGCCGCCATCACCCGGAGCCAAGGCCAGAACTGCAGCGAGGCCTTCAGCTGTCAACAGGACCCAGAGCAGGACCGGCGCCCGCCAGAGCGTGTGCAGGGGGTGGGAAATCGGGAAAGGCATGGACATGGCACGGATCACCAGCCAAACGGACAGGATCATCATGCCGGCAAAAGGTTACCTGCAGGCGGGGGCACAGGAGCGCATCCCCTTCCCGGGGGCGCTGACTCGCGCCTATCCCCCTCCTGCCGCCGCCCGTCCGTGAAGCCTTGCATCGGAGCGGCCAGTCGCAAAGAGTGCATGCAGGCAAAAGCTGGGCTGGCTAGTTCATGGCGATTTCGCGTCAAACCGGATTCACGCTGATCGAGTTGATGGTGGCGATCGCCATCATGGGCATCCTGTTCGCCGTGGCGCTCCCCAACTTCGAGTCCTTCGTCAACAGCAACCGGTTGTCCAGCGCGGCCAACGAGATGATCGCCTCCCTGCAGACGGCGCGGATGGAGTCGCTCAGGCGCAACCGCCGCGCAGTGGTCTGCCTGAGCGCCGACCCCGGTTCGGCGACGCCCGGCTGCACCACGACCAACCCCACGGGCTGGGTCACCTTCCTGGATGTCGACAAGAGCGGCACCTTCACCACCGGCGACACCTTGCTGAGGGCGAGCACGCTGAAGGATCGGCTGATTGTCCTGACGAGTCCTGCGGTCGCCGGCAAGATCATCTTCCGCTCCGACGGCCTCGCCCGCGACAGTACCGACGCGTTGCTCAACGGTTCCGTGCAGTTCTGCACGACCACAACGCGCCCGCTGCAGAACGCTCGCGAGGTTCAGGTCGGCGCGGGTAGCCGCGTCCTTGTGAAGACGCCCGCCACCAATGTCACCTGCGCCACAGCCCCGAATAACCCGACTGCGACATAGATGATGAGCAGAGCAAACAAAATGAGCTATTCCGGACCGCGGCACGCGGCGGGCGTTGGCCTGATCGAAGTGCTGATCGCGGTCGTCATCCTGGCCTTCGGCATGCTTGGTATCGCCGCGCTGCAGGCGGCGAGCCTGCGCAATGGCGAAAGCGCACTGCAACGCAGCCAGGCGACGGCGGAGAGCTATGCCATCCTGGATGCCATGCGCGCCAATTTAGCCCTCGCTCGGATCAATGCCTACAACATCACCAAGACCTGCGCCGTGCCCGCGGGAGGCTCGACCGCCACCCTTGCAGCGAACGACCTGCATGACTGGATCACTTCGTTAAAGAACCGCCTTGGCAACAACAGTGCGACGTGCGGGGAGATCACCTGTGGCAGCGTGGACTGCAGGATCACGGTGTACTGGAACGACTCGCACGGCACCTACGAAAAATCGAGCGGTAGCGGCCTGGCCGACGCAGCGGCCTACTCGGTCATCACCAGGACACGGTTATGAACCTGACCCGCCGGCAACCGCGCTCCTCGCCCGCGAACGCGCGCGGCGTGACCCTGATCGAGCTCATGGTGGCGCTGGTGCTGGGACTCATCGTCTCCGGCGCGGCACTCGCACTGTTCTCCACCAACAAGCAGACCTATATCGCGTCGGAGAGCCTCGCCCGCATCCAGGAGGCTGAGCGCACGGCGTTCGAGCTGATGGCGCGCGATGTGCGCGAGGGCGGCGGCAACGCCTGCGAAAAGGGGCTGGACGTAGCCAATATCGTCAACCCTGTCGCGGGATCAGTTCCCTGGTACGCCGATTTTGGCGGGGGAGTGCGCGGCTACGGCGGAGCGACCGCGTTTGCCGGTGCGCCGTTCGGGACCGGAATGCAGAATCGGGTTAGCGGTACCGATGCGATCGAACTGAAATCGACGGTGTCCAGTGGGATCGTGATCCTGAACCAGCCAGGCGGCCCATCCGCCGACATCAAGCTCAATACGGTTGCCAATGGCTTTGCCGACGGCGATATCGTGATGGCATGCAATTTCGACCACGCCGCGGTGTTCCAGATTGAACAAGTGAACGGTGGCGGCGTGAATGTCGTTCACAACACGGGCAACAGTCAGAACCCCGGGAATTGCAGCAAAGGGTTGGGATTCCCCGCCGTATGCACGACCAACGGCACCTACTATGACTACGGATCCAACCCGCCCGGCATGCTCGCCAAGCTCCGCGCCACGCGCTGGTACATCGGATACAACTCGCGCACGACGGGAATGGGACAGCCATCGCGGTCGCTGTACCAGAGCTCCGTGGTCAACACCGCCGGAACGCTCACGATCATCAACAACGAAATCACGCAGGGCGTGCGGGACATGCAGCTGTCGTACTTGCTGTTGGGGGCCAACACCTACGTCGACGCCGCCTCACCCACGATTACCGCCGCCGACTGGCTCTCCGACAAGGTCGTCGCGGTCAAGATCGATCTCACCCTGGAAGGCGACGATCGCATCGCCACCAGCGGTGCGGCATTGCAGCGTCACCTCGAGCATACCGTCGCCATACGGAACCGAGCACCATGAGCCGCAAGTCAATCACCGCCCTTTCATCCCAGCGCGGCGTCGCGTTGGCCGTCGTCCTGATCCTGCTGGTGATCATGACGCTGCTTGGCCTGGCGGCGATGCGCGGCACCCTGATGGAGGAGCGCATGAGCGCCAACCAGCTCGACCGCAGCATGAGTTTCCAGGCCGCTGAAGCGGCGCTTCGCGAGGGTGAAGAAGTGGCGACGGGCAAGCCCCTGTTACCCGGCAACGGTGCCCTCGGGAGCGGCTGCGCGGCGGGGTTGTGCGCCATCCCCGATCCTACCGTTGTGACGCCCGTCTGGATGAACTCCGCGGTCTGGGCTGCGGCGCCGTCGGCTGTCGTCGATCTGGGAAGTGGCGTCACCGCCACGCCGAAGTACATCGTCGAGCTGCTAGCGGACAACGTGCCGCCCAAGGGCGATTGCACCACCAGCGGCGATGTCTCACCCGATGCCGACTGTACCGGGACCGAGCGCCGTTACCGCATCACCGCACTCAGCGAAGCGAACGATCGCGCGCAGGTGATGTTGCAAACCACATATGCAGTGCCCTGAGGCTTGAATGCCATGAGCGACATGATGAAAACCCGAATCTCAAAGCCTTCGTCGCTGCCACGGCGCGTCCTTCCATCGTTGGTCGCGTTCGTGGCAACGATGCTGGCGCTGCCGATCCAGGCGGTCACGTTTCCCGGCGTGCCATTGCAATCTGGCGCTTCGTTTCCGCCGCCGAACATCATGTTCATTCTCGATGACTCGGGGTCAATGGCATGGGACTTCATGCCCGGCGGCTTCGGGCCGAGCGAGGTGCCCACCACCGCGCCGCTCAACATCGGCCTGCGCACTCCATCGCGGAACACGCTTTACTACAATCCGGCAACCACGTATCGGCCATGGCTGCAATCCGATGGGACGCGCCTGACCGGAGGTACGTCGTTCAACGCCGCGTTCGCCGATGACAACCTGCCGCAGACCCCGGTGGACCTGGATACGCTCAACGAGACGTTCTATGTCCTCAAGAGCGGCGGCGTGGCTGGCAATACCGCCGATTACACCCGCTATCGTTTCCTCGCTGCGGGGACGGTGGAGCAGGCGCAGTACTCCGCTGGCACCACGACCTCGCTGCTGTCGCAGTCCGGGCTGACGAAGACCGGCGGCACCTGGACCTATTTCGGGCCCTATGTGACGACCGGGGCGACCAACAGGTTCGTGGTAACGACCTCGGGAGGCACGGGCGATGGCGACCTGTATGTACGCCGGGGCGCCAACCCGACCGGCTCGTCGTACGACTGCGCCAGCACCGGAAACACCACGGCGGAAACCTGCGACATCCCGGATCCCGTGGCGGGCAGCTATTACGTGGGGTACTACGCCTACAGCAACATCGCCAACGTCACGATCAACGTCCAGAGTGCTTCGGGGTACTGGACCACCAGCGTGGCGCTTGCGACCCCGACCGGGCGCACCGCAGCAGCCGAGCGTACGAATTTCGCAACCTGGTATTCCTACGACCGCACCCGTATCAAGATGGCCAAGGCCGGCGCGAGCGAGGCTTTTGGGCAGTTGGGTTCCAACCTGCGCGTGGGCTTCGACACCATCTGGAACCGCAATCGCTTCCCGATCCCGGTGGGTACCAGCAACGGTCTGTTCACCAGCACCAACCGTGATACCTGGTACTCCCGGCTACAGGCGGCCAGCGCCAGCAATGGCACTCCGCTCAAAGGGGCGTTGCAACGCAATGGCGAGTACTTCACCGACGTCTCGGCCTCCGGTCCGTGGGGTCCGGAAACGGGATCGAGCCAGATCAGCTGCCGTCAGAACTTCTCGATCCTCACCACCGACGGCTATTGGAACAGCGACTCCGGTTACACGGCTCCGGTAGGCGATGAAGACGGAACCGCAGGCCCGACGATCACCGGGCCGAACGCCGCGGGACCGACTGGCGCCACCTTCACCTACAACGTAACCAGGCCGTACGCCGACAATTTCCCCACGACGCCGGCAACGCAGCCCGATACATTGGCCGACGTCGCGATGCATTACTGGAAACGCGACCTGGTGCCGTCGCTCACCAACAACGTGCCGACGTCCGTCGCGGACCCGGCGTTCTGGCAGCACATGGTGACCTTCAGCGTGTCGATCGGCGAGCAGGGCACGCTGAACCCGGCAACCGATCTCCCGTCCATCATCAATGCCACGGCGAACTGGCCCGATCCAACGCCCACCGAAAACACCACTCGTATCGACGACCTATGGCACGCGGCGGTGAATGGGCGGGGTACGTTTGTCGCCGCAAAGAACCCGCAGCTGTTCGCCCAGGGGCTGGTCAATGCGCTCACGACCGTTGCGTCACGCTTGGGGTCGTCCTCCAACGTGACGGCGAACAGCACGTCTTTTTCGTCAACGACCCGGGTCTATCAGGCCAGCTACGTGACCGGCCAATGGACCGGTGAACTGGCGGCATACGACGCATCCGCCGCGGGCGTCGCCGCCATCCCAGCGTGGAAAGCCTCCACGCTCATCCCACCGACAGCTAGCCGCAAGATATTCATATGGAACGCGACCACCGGAGCAGCGTTCCCGTCTGCCCTGACTGCGGCCCAGGCTACTGCGCTTACCAGGGTGGGAGGTACCGCTCCGGTGACGGGAGCACTCAATGCCGCCTACATCGCGGGCGACACCACGGGTGAAAAACGAAATAACGGCACCCTCAGGGACCGGGCTTCGCGGCTGGGCGATATCGCCTATTCCTCACCGATGTATGTCAAGGACAGCGAAACCATCTTCGTCGGTGCCAATGACGGCATGCTGCATGCATTTGCCGCGGTTGATCGCCCCTCGCCAAGCACCATCAAGGGCGGCACGGAACTCTTCGCCTATATTCCGGGAGGCATCAATCTCGCGGATCTTTCGACGCTTAGCGATCCGCAGTACACCCATAAGTATTTCGTCGACGGCCCGATCGCCGTTTCAACGCTCAAGCAGACGCCGGGCAAGAATTATCTCGTCGGCGCGCTGGGTCGTGGCGGCAAGGGCGTGTTCGGGCTGGACGTCACCACACCGGGCAGCTTCGGAGCGGGCAATGCACTGTGGGAGCAGAACAGCGGCGTTGACATGGGCCAGGTTCTTGGCGAGCCCCTGATCGTCACGCTGAACAATGGCCAGAAAGGCGTGTTGGTGAGCAACGGACTGAACAGCACAAGCCGCACGGCAGCATTGTTCATCCTCAATCTTGCGACCGGCGCGGTGATCAAGGAGTTGAACACCAACGTGGGCAATGCTGGCAATGAAAACGGCCTGTTCGCCCCGCGCGGCTGGGACGAGGATGGCGATGGCGTCGTGGACGACGTCTATGCGGGCGATTTCAAGGGCAACGTGTGGAAGTTCGACCTCAGGGGCACGACCACCGGTAGCTGGAACGTTGCGTTCGGTGGCTCGCCGATGTTCACCACCAAGTCGGGTCAGCCGATCACGACCGGATTGGGAATCGCGCGCGACCTCAGCACCCTGAAACGCTGGATCTTTGTCGGTACCGGCAGTTTCCTGCAGGCGACTGACGCGACCAACACCACGGTGCAGTCGATGTACGGGATCATCGATAACGGCACGAATACTGCGGTCGGCCTGAGCGACCTGGTCAAGCGCAACATCCTGGTGACGGGCACCGATAGCGCCACCAGTAGGGCAATACGCGGGTTCGAGGCCAATGCACCGCTGACGGCGGGCACACTCGGCTGGTATATCGATCTGGACCAGCCCACCCCTGGAGAACGGATCGTCAGCAATCCGCGCGTGCGTGGCACGATGTTGCTGACAGCGAGCATCATCCCGCCCTCTTCGACCGACATCTGCGACGTCGGTGGCACGGGCTATATCAACGCGCTGGACGCCTTCACGGGGACCAGCCTGCGTCAACCGTTCTTCGACTCGAATGGGTCGGGCAAGGTCACTGGGGCCGACGTGATCACATCAGGCAGCACGACGGTTCCGGTCGGGTCCCTGGATCTCGGCGTAGGGATGCCAACCCTGCCCACGGTCATCAGCAAATTGTTGGTGGTCGGTGGATCGAAGGGCACGCTTGGCTCGGTGGTCGTCAATCCACAGGATGGCTCGAACCAACGAATCTCCTGGCATGAGATCCTGAGGGACTGATGATGCGCATCGCACCGAGCTATCTGAAGTCCGGCGGCGAATCCCCGCGCCGCGCCCTGCCAAGGCGCGCCGCAGGGTTCACGCTGATCGAGTTGATGGTTACCGTCGCCATCGTCGGGATCCTGATGGCGATCGCCGTATCGAGCTATGAATTCGCACGGATCAAGAGCCGGCGGGGTGCGGCGCAGAGCTGCCTGACAGAGTGGGCGCAATTCATGGAGCGCTCGTATACCACCAACAACATGACGTACGTGGGGGCCGCGGCTCCAAATTTGCAGTGCACGACAGATCTGAGTGACGCTTACACGATTACGCTCGATGCCAGTGACGCGACAACGTACTCGCTGAAAGCCGTGCCGGTGGGGCGTCAGCTTGCGAAGGAGACCGTCTGCGGAACGATGACGTTGAACCAGGCCGGAACCAAGGCGGTGACCGGGACCGCCAGCTCTGATACGAAGCAGTGCTGGTAGGCAGGCACGTCGGGCATGCGCGCTGAGCGACAATAAAAAAAACCCGTGCAATGCACGGGTTTTTCATGGCGCCCGAAGTTGGACTCGAACCAACGACCCCCTGATTAACAGTCAAGTGCTCTAACCAGCTGAGCTATTCGGGCGGGGGCGTCATTGTGCCGTCCACCGCACATCGACGCAACCGGCGCCTAGCCGGAGTAGACGCAGGCCATCGCTGCAGCGGCGGTCGGCGTGCCCTGTCGCAAGCGCCCGCTGTTGGCGACCACCACGGTGGTTGCCTTGGCTGGCCCGCGGGCATCGCAAAGGGTGAAGGTGACGTTGGAACCCGCGGCGGCCCCGCCGTGCGGCTGGAAGACGATCCGCGTGCGCTGCGCGGTGCTGCGAAGGCGGGTTCCGCCTTCCAGTCGGGGCTGGCGGCGCAGCAGGGTCTCGTTCGGGCCGCGCGCCCGGTTGCCATCGATGTCCGCGAACGCAATCCAACCTTGGCTCCAGTCCACGCTGCCATTGCAGCCGGCGCCATCGCCGCTGGAGCAGACCACGACGTCTGTCTCGGTCAATGTCGAATGATTGAGCGCGATCAACAGCGTCTGCGCAAGATCGATCCGGGCCGAGCCGGTATGCGTGGCAGCGGCGGCATTGCTGTACGCCGGGACGGCGATGCCCAGTCCCAGCGCGATCACCGCCATGACAATCAGGGCTTCAATCAGGGTGAATCCGGTCTGCTTGCATTCCATGCAATGGCGCTCCTTGTGGACCGGGACAGGATGCGGTGGCGTGGAGCGCGCCGCCGTCGGGGCAGGACGCGATACGGGGTAGGAAATAGACCCGATCGTCCCCATCTCATGCCGACGCTAAACTCTCGATTCGATCACCGCCCTGGCCAATGAACGATCTCATCCACCCTGTTGGCTTCCGGCTGGTCTCGCCGTATTCCCCGGCGGGCGATCAACCGCAAGCGATCGCGAAGCTGATCAAGGGCTTCGAATCAGGCTTGGCGCGTCAGACGCTGCTCGGCGTGACCGGTTCGGGGAAGACCTTCACGGCGGCGAATGTGATCCGCAATATGGAGCGGCCGACCCTGGTCATTTCGCACAACAAGACGCTCGCGGCGCAGCTCTACTCGGAGTTCAAGCAATTCTTCCCGGAGGCGGCGGTGGAGTATTTCGTGAGTTACTTCGACTACTACCAGCCGGAGGCGTATATCCCGCGGACGGATACCTATATCGAGAAGGATTCGTCGATTAATGAGGAGATCGAACGACTGCGGCTCTCGACGACTTCATCGCTGCTCTCGCGCAAGGATGTGATCGTGATCGCGAGCGTGTCGTGCATCTACGGATTGGGTTCGCCGGAGGATTACATGAACATGCTGCTGACCATGAAAGTGGGGCAGCAACTCACGCGGGAGGCGGCGCTGACCAAGCTGGTGGACATGCTTTACGAGCGGAACGACATCGGCTTTGCGCGGGGCAAATTCCGGGTCCGCGGGGATACCGTGGAGGTGCATCCGGCGAACGTGGATGAGGAGGCGATCCGCATCGAGTTCTTCGGCGACGAGATCGATCGGATCACGAAGTTCGACCCGCTGACGGGGCACGCGCACGAGCAACTTTCGATGATCACGCTGTATCCGGCGAAGCAGTTCGTGACGCCGGCGGACAAGATGCGGACGGCGATGGGCACAATCCGCGAGGAGCTGGCGGAGCGGATCATTCACTTTGAAAAACACGGGCATCTGCTGGAGGCGCAGCGGATCAAGATGCGCACGGAGTACGATCTGGAGATGCTGCTCTCGCTGAAAGTGGGGCAGATGGTGACGCGCGAGGAGGTGCTGACGAAGCTCGTGGATATGCTCTACGAGCGGAATGACGTGGCCTTTTCGCGGGGGAAATTCCGCGTGCGTGGCGACGTGGTGGAGGTG
>JANMAO010000003.1:0-11954 GCA_031359875.1 Lysobacter sp. | reverse complement strand
TTCTCGCGGCTCGGCGTGCCGGTGTTCATGGCCGATGTGAAGGGCGATGTCGCCGGCCTCGCCGTCGCGGGTGCGCCCAACGACAAGCTGCGGGCGCGCATCGCCGAGATTGGCATACCCGACTACAGGAGCGAAGGCGCGCCAACGATCTTCTGGGATCTCTACGGCAAGCTCGGCCATCCGGTGCGCGCCACCGTCAGCGAGATCGGCCCGACCCTGCTCGGCCGCATCCTCGAGCTCAACGACACCCAGGAAGGCGTGCTCGAGGTCGTGTTCAAGCTCGCTGATGACAACGGCTGGCTGCTGCTGGACATGGAGGACCTGCGCACGTTGTTGAGCTACGTGTCCGACAGCCGCAAGGACATCTCCGCCAAGTACGGCCTGGTCAGCACCCAATCGATCGCGGCGATCCAGCGCGCGCTGCTGCAGCTTGGACAGCAGGGCGGCGACAATTTTTTCGGCGAACCGGCGTTGGAGCTCGTCGACCTGATGCGGACCACCCAGGACGGCCGCGGCGTGGTCAGCATTCTCGCCGCCGATCAGCTGATCATGAAGCCGCGCCTGTATTCGAGCTTCCTGCTGTGGTTGCTGTCGGAATTGTTCGAGAAGCTGCCGGAAGTGGGCGACCTGGACAAGCCGAAACTCGTCTTCGTATTCGACGAAGCGCATCTGTTGTTCGACGACGCACCGCCGGCACTGCAGCAGCGGATCGAGCAGGTTGTCCGCCTCATCCGCTCCAAGGGCGTGGGCGTCTACTTCTGTTCGCAGTTTCCGGACGATGTCCCCGACAACATCCTCGGCCAGCTGGGCAATCGCGTGCAGCACGCGCTGCGAGCGTTCACGCCGCGCGACCAGAAAGCGGTAAAGACCGCGGCCGAAACCTTCGTGCCGAACCCGCACCTCGATGTCGCCCAGGCGATCTCGCAGCTCGGCGTCGGCGAGGCCTTGGTGTCGATGCTGCTCGACAAGGGCGTACCGATGCCGGTCGAACGCACCATGGTCGCGCCACCGCGCTGCCGCATGGGCGCGATTACCGACGCCGAGCGTGCACAGGTACGGGCTGGTAGTCCGGTCGGCGCGAAGTACGACACCACGGTCGACCGGAATTCCGCAGCGGAAATGCTCGCCGCACGCCACGCCGATAGCGGGGGAGCGATGCCGCCCATCGCGAACGGTGGGCCGGCCGCGACTGCGCAGCCACCGCAGGCGGGTAGTGGATTCGGACAGACGGTGAAAGACGTGATGTTCGGCACCAGCCGCCGTCAGGGCATGGTCGAGTCGATGGCCAAGCAGGCGGCACGCACGGTTGGCAGCCAGGTCGGACGCCAGATCCTGCGTGGCGTGCTTGGCGGTATTTTTGGCGGCCGTCGCTGACTTCGCTGCAGTTCAGACCATCCCCTTCAAATCATTCACTTCAAATCATTCACTTCAAAATCTTCCGTTCAAAAATCATCCGCTTCACTTCTCCACACAAAGGGTCCACGCATGAACCGCAATTTGCTCGTTGCATCGATTGCCCTGATCTCGATCGCCTGTGTCGCGTGCAAACGTGAAACGCCGGCGCCGCCAGCACCCACCGCCGTCGCCTCGCCTGCTGCCCAGATAGCAAGCGATGTCGTGCCACGGGAAGCAACCGGGTTCCACGGCGAGGCATTCGCTGGCAAGTTCACGGGCACCCTGCCCTGCGCCGACTGCCCCGGTATCGACGAAACCCTGGAGTTGAAGCCGGACGGCAGTTTCACCCTGACCGATGCCTACCGCGGCCGTCCGCAAGGCACGCAGACACTTGCCGGCAACTGGACAACGGAAGACAGCGACAAGCGACTCCGGCTGAGCTCCAGCACCAAAACCGAGCAGGACCATCTCTATGCGATCGCGTCCCATGACGAGGTCGCGGCCCTGGGCAGGGATGGGAAGCAGGCCGGCGGACCCGCCTTGCATCGCAATCCCTGACGCTCGACAGGCGGCAATCCCCCGCCACTCCAAATGCAGTGGAAGGGGATTGACCGTCGTCCCGTCGTTGATGCGCAGGCTGCGTCGGCCACACACTGCAAACTGGCCGCCTGTCGGGAACGATCGCGTTGTACCGGGAGCATGCTGGTTGAGGGCCAGCTTGCATCGCGCCGACGCCGTGGCCGGGTGCCGCCGACGCGCCCTGTTCGCCGGTCGCTGCGCCAACGGCGCAAGGAGCTCGTCATGTCCCACCTCTCCCGCGCGCTATATGTCGCGCTGGCCGCCACCGCAATGCTGGCCGCCACCCCGTCCGTCCTGGCACGCGATCACACGGCCATCGTTTCCATCTATCGAATTGCTCCCGGCAAACACATGGACTTCCTGAAGTGGATGGCCGCCCGTGAAGCGGCCGCCAAGGAGGCCGGCGCGCCGGCAACGCAGTGGTATCGCCATCTGGACGGCGACAGCTGGGACTATGTCGGCATCGCTCCCGATCACGATGCCGCTCTGGACAGCAAGACCGAAGCGATGGCGAAGAAGCACGGCCTGACTACCGGCATGAAGTCGGGTCTGGAGCTTCGCGAGCTGATGGCCTCGCACACCGACACCATCGCCGCCGGGCCGTCGACCGCCGCCCAGCTGGTGCAGGAAGCCAGCCAGCCCTGAGCCCAGCCCTGACCGATATGCCAGCCCGCGCGTCCGGCACTTCACCAGCGCCGGGTGCAATGCGGCCTTGAGTGATGCGGGCGACTTTGCGATAACACGTTGTCATCGCATCGTGGCTTCCGCATGTCCCGCTGGCGTCCTCCCGCCGAAAAAAGCACCGCGCTGGTCACCCGCGAGGGCCATGCGCGGCTGAAGGCCGAGCTCGAGGAGCTGTGGCGCATCCGGCGCCCGGAAGTGGTGAAGGCCCTCGCCGCCGCCGCGGCCGAGGGGGATCGCTCGGAAAACGCCGAATACACCTACCGCAAGAAGCAACTCGGCGAAATCGACCGCCGCGTGCGCTACCTGAGCAAGCGGCTGGAGACGCTGCGCGTCATCGATACGGCGCCCACGGATCGGGATGCAGTGTTCTTCGGCGCCCATATCGAGATCGAAAATATCGCCAGCGGCGAGCGGTCGCGCTATCGCATCGTCGGTCCGGACGAAACCGACGCAAAGCTGGGCTGGATCAGCATCGATTCGCCACTGGCGCGGGCCATGCTGAAAAAGCGCGCCGATGACGAATTCGAAGCGATGCTTCCAGGCGGCCTTGCGCGCTTCGCGATCCTTGCGGTGGACTACGCGCGGCGCGAGTGATTCGGCGCGCCAACCGCGGGCGTCCCGCTTCCGTGCTCATCGTCCGGCGCGCAATTGCGCGCGAGTTCCGCCATCGCTTCGTAGCTGTCGCGAAATTCCTCGAGCTCCCTGTCCTCCAGTTCCTCGAGGTCAAGCAGGCGGTTGTTGGCGCCCTGCGTCGCACGGATCAGCTCATCAAGCTTGATCTGCATCGCCTCGGTGTCGCGGTTCTGGGTGTTCTGGATCAGAAACACCATCAGGAAGGTGATGATCGTGGTGCCGGTGTTGATCACCAGCTGCCATGTGTTGCTGAAGGCGAAGATCGGCCCGGTGACGACCCACGCCAGCACCACGCCCACGGCCAGCATGAAAACACAACGGTCGGCCGGTGAAGCGCGCAGCGCCCTTCGCCATTCGAGTAAACCAGCTGATCTTCTGCATTTCAGAACCCCATGCGCCATTGAACTTGCGCATGAATGTACTCGCGTTCAGCCCTGTCCGCGGCAATGATGCGACTGCGTCGCGACGCGGCTCAGATGCCTCCGTACCAGTCGTAACCCTGATCTTCCCAGTATCCGCCACGGCCGCCGCCAAACGTGCCGTAGCCGTCGACGACCTCAATCAACTGCACATACTTGGGCTGCTTGTAACCCAGCTTGCGCTCGATCCGCATCCGCACCGGCGCGCCGTTGGCAACCGGAACCGGCGCACCATTGAGGCTGTGCGCAACGATCGTCTGAGGATGATAGGCGTCGATCAGATCCACGCTTTCGTAGTAGCGCGAACCGTCGCCGCTGAGATCGTCGAAGCAATGGAACACGACGTGGCGGGCACCGGGTTTCGGTCGCGCAAGATCCAGCAGATGCGCCAACGGCACCCCACTCCACTTGCCGATCACGCTCCAGCCCTCCACGCAGTCGTGGCGCGTGATCTGCGTGCGTGCCGGCAGTGCGCGCAAGGCATCCAGCGAGAATTCCAGCGGTCGCTCGACCAGGCCGGCAATCCGCAATCGATAATTGCGGAAGCCGTTGGCTTTGAGTGCGAGGTATTCCGGCGTCTGCGGATCGATTGATCCATTCGGGCGGAACAGCGGCGAGATCATCGATTCGGGAAATTCAGCTGCCAGGCGATTACCGGTCAACGCGCGCTGCACGCGCTGGCTGAGGGGCTCGGCAAGACTGAGGACGTCGACGAAGCGCTCGCTGTTCGACAACGCATCGCAACCCGCGAGCAGGCCGACACCCGTGCCGGCAAGCGCCGCGCGCAACAACTGGCGGCGTGAAGTATTGAAACCATCGTCACGCATGATCCCGCTCCACTGCGTCCGCACGCGGATAGCGCACCCGGAACCGGCCACTGATCATCGAACGCATTTCGTTGATCGGTCCTGCATAGACCACCATCAGCACGTGGACCAGGGTGAACAGCACGAACAGCGACATCACGATGAAATGGATCGCTCGCGCCGATTGCCGTCCACCGACCAGTTGCAGCCACCAGCCGAGCACGCCGTCCATCTGCGGTGACATCGACAACCCGGTCAGCACCGCCAGTGGCGCCAACACGAAGATCACGCCCAGATACGCCAGTTTCTGCAGCGGGTTGTAGCGCGTGGCGTCGTCGCCAGCGGGATGGTGGAAGCGCAGGTGATCGACGATTGATCTCGGAATCCCGCGCCAGTCGCGGCGTTGCATCGTGAGATCGCGTGCCAGATGCCGGCTGGCCAGCGACCACAGCAGGTAGCAGGCGCCGTTGATCACCCACAGCCACGCGAAGAAGAAATGCCAGCGCCGGCCGAGCGCCAGCGAGCGCGGCCCGGGAATCGTCGCCCACTCGGGAAATCCGCGCTGGACCCGCATGCCTGCGGCATTTTTCGAGACGCCCAGTACGCCATCGGTACTGATCCGCGCTTTGCCGATGGTGGTGACGCCGTGTGATTTGCCGTCCGCACCCCGGGTCGCGTCGGTGGCGAACGCCGGCTGGTCGAAGCTCGATGCCACGCCCCAGTACAGCGCCGGATGGGCATTGAAGATCTGCAGCCCGCTACCCACCAGCACCAGCATGCACAGCAGATTGAGCCAGTGCATCAACCGCAACGGCAGGCGATGGCGCAGCACGGTGCGCCACTCGCCGGGCGCCTGCGCCATGTCCGCTTCCGGCGCGCCTGCATCGATCATGGGAATTGTCGACATCCGCATCTCCTCCGTACCTTGCAGGGTACGCCCCGCCCGGGCATTCAACCCTGAGAGGCGGGATGCGCCGGAAACGGTGTGCGGGGTCAGGCGACCTCACCGTAAAGGTCATGCTCGTCACTTCCGAGGATCTCGACATCCACGAAACGACCCGGTATCAGCCCTGCTTCCCGGCCATTCTGAATCTGCACGAGGCCATCGATCTCCGGCGCATCGGCCATCGAACGCGCGATCGCCAACTCGCCGTCGATCGTGTCGACGAGACAGCGCTGCACGCTGCCGACCTTGGCCTCGAGTTTCGCCGTCGAGATCCCAGCCTGGCGCCCCATGAAGCGTGCGAGACGCTCCTGCTTGACCGCTTCCGGCACGGGATCAGGCAGGTCGTTGGCCTTTGCACCTTCGACCGGGGAATAGGCGAATGCGCCGACCCGGTCGAGCTGCGCCTCGTCGAGGAAATCGAGCAGCTGCTCGAACTCGGCTTCGGTTTCACCCGGAAACCCGACGATGAAAGTCGAGCGGATCGTGATTTCGGGGCAGATACCGCGCCAGCGCTGGATGCGCTCCAGCGTCTTGTCGACTGCACCCGGGCGTTTCATCAGCTTGAGCACGCGCGGGCTGGCGTGCTGGAACGGAATGTCGAGATACGGAAGGATTTTCGGCACTCCGTTTTGCGTCTGCGCCATCAGCGGAATGATCTCGTCGACGTGCGGGTACGGATAGACATAATGCAGGCGCGTCCAGATGCCGAGTTCGCCCAAGCCTTCGCACAGCGCTTTCATCCGCGTCTGGTAGGACTTGCCCCGCCACTCGCGCTCGGCGTATTTGACGTCGACGCCGTAGGCCGAGGTGTCCTGCGAGACCACCAGCAGTTCCCTGACCCCGCTCATGGCCAGTTTTTCGGCCTCGCGCAGCACGTCGTCGACCGGCCGCGAGACCAAGTCGCCGCGCATCGACGGGATGATGCAGAAGCTGCAACGATGGTTGCAGCCTTCGGAAATCTTCAGGTACGCGTAATGCTTCGGTGTGAGCTTGATGCCAATGTCGGGAAGCAGGCTCACGAACGGATCGTGCCGCTGCGGTAGCGCCGCGTGCACTGCATTCATGACGCTGCCGTAGTCTTGCGGGCCGCTGATCGACAACACGCCGGGATGCGCCTGGCGGATCACGTCCGCGCGCTTGCCCAGGCAACCGGTCACGATGACCTTGCCGTTCTCCGCGATCGCCTCACCGATAGCATCCAGCGATTCGGTCACGGCCGAGTCGATGAAGCCGCAGGTGTTGACCACCACCACGTCGGCCGCGGCGTAGCTCTGCACGATGTCGTAGCCCTCGACCCGCAGCTGGGTGAGGATGCGTTCGGAGTCGACCAGCGCCTTCGGACAGCCGAGGCTGACGAAACCGACTTTCGGGCCAGCGGACAATTTGCTTTGCAGGGACATGAGCAGGGCAAGGGTGACGGCCGGGAATTATACGGCGCTAGAATCAGCCTCCTGAACCATCGCCCCAGACACCTGTTGCCCTGACGAGGAAGCCACATGGGCCGCGATATCGCCTTCGAAACCCCGCAGGGCAGCGTCAGCGGCTGGCGCGCCGATCCGATCGGCGCACCGCGCGGCGGATTGGTCGTGGTTCAGGAAATCTTCGGTGTGAATGCGCACATGCGCAGCGTGGCCGACCACTATGCCGCGGAGGGCTTCGTTACGCTGGCGCCCGCATATTTCGACCCGGTCGAACGCGGCGTTGAGCTCGGCTACGACCCGGAAGGTTTTGCACGCGGCAAGGAATTGGTCATGGCACTGGGCTTCGACCATGCCATGGCGATCACCGCGGGAGCCGCAAAGCTGCTGCGGGAGGAAGGCTTGCGCGTCGGCGTGGTCGGTTTCTGCTGGGGCGGCACCGTGGCCCTGCTCGCCAACCTCAAGCTCGGCCTGCCCGCGATCAGCTACTACGGCGCACGCAACGTGCAGGTACTTCAAGACCGCGCGCCCGAGGAACCATTGCGCACACCGATGCAGTTCCACTTCGGCGAACACGACAGCAGCATCAGCCCCGACGACATCACGCTGCACCGCTTGAAACTGCCGGAGGCCGATGTCCACGTCTACCCGGCTGGACACGCCTTCAATCGCGATGTCGATCCCAAGGCCTTCGATGCCGGCAGCGCGCGGCTGGCGCACACGCGCACGCTTGCCTTCCTCGATGATGCATTGCGTTGAACGTTTCGCGCCAAGCAAGGGAGGTCACCATGGGCCATCGCCACGCCATCGTCCGCTACGAGCTGCATCCGCAGCTTGCCGCCGACACCCATCCCGTCGCCGCATTCGATCTGTGCGAATTGCGGATGATGGACGATGCCAACTATCCATGGCTGGTGCTGGTGCCGCGGCTGCCAGACGCACATGAACTGATCGATCTCGACGGCCAGCAGCGGCACGCCCTCACTGACGAGGTCGACCGCGCCGCACGCGCATTGCGCGATGCCTTCCATCCGCACAAGCTCAACATTGCGGCGCTCGGCAATCTTGTGCCGCAATTGCACGTCCACGTGATCGCGCGCTTCGAGCACGACCCGGCGTGGCCGTCGCCGGTTTGGGGCCGCGTCGCGGCGCGGCCGTATACCCCGGAGCTGCTGGTCGAGCGCATCGCACTGCTGCAGGAAACGCTGCTCACCTGATGGCACATCCCACCCAGGGACCAGCCGGCTGGATGCCCGTGGTCGAGACGCTTGGCGAGGATGCGCTGCTGCTGCGCTTCGGCGACACCATCGATGTCGCTTGCAACCTGCGCGTGCATGCACTGGCGGCCCAAATCAAATTAGTGCGCCCGCCATGGTTGCGCGACATCGTCCCCGCGTACGCCAGCCTTGCGTTGTTCATCGACCCGGCGGCTTTTGCCCACGGAATCGATCCACTCGCCGACGCTGCACACTGGTTGCGGAAGCAGGCTTTCAATGACGGCGGCGACACCGGTTGCAACCGCACAGTCGAAATTCACGTCCGCTACGGCGGTGAAGATGGTCCCGATCTCGACGCCCTCGCCGCCCATGCCGGATTGACTGCGCGGGGAGTGATCGAACGTCATGTTGCCAGTGAATACACGGTGGCGATGCTGGGCTTCGCACCCGGCTTCCCGTATTTGCTGGGGCTGGACCCGGCTTTGGCGATGCCGCGCCTGCAAACACCGCGAACGCGGGTTGCCGCTGGCAGCGTCGGCATCGGCGGCACGCAAACCGGCATCTACCCGCACTCGGGTCCCGGCGGATGGCAGATCATCGGCCGGACCTCACAAGCGTTGTTCGATCCGACGCCCGATCCACCATCGCTGCTCGCTCCTGGCGATCGCGTGCGCTTCATTGCGCTCGGCGACCTGCCGTGAGCCTGGAGGTGCTGGCGCCGGGCCTGCTGACCACCGTGCAGGATCCGGGGCGCAGCGGCAGTCGTCACCTCGGTGTCGGCAGCGCCGGCGCGCTTGACACTTATTCGCATGCGATCGCAAATCTGCTGGTCGGAAACACCATCGATGCACCCACGCTGGAGATCACGCTGGCCGGTCCGCGGCTACGACTGGACCAACCAACGCGGATTGCCATCTGCGGTGCGGACATCGATGCCCACGTCGGCGACATCGCGGTGCCAGGCTGGCGTCCGGTCTGGCTGCCGGCCAATACGACGCTCTCGCTAGGTGCGTGCCGTCGCGGAGCGCGTGCGTATCTTGCCGTTGCCGGAGGTGTCGTCGTCCCGAGCGTGCTCGGCAGTGCGAGTACGGATTTGCGCGGTGTCTTCGGTGGGTTCCAAGGGCGCGCGCTTGGCGCGCGAGATGTACTGGAAATCGTGCCATCGACCCTGGACGTTCCTGACATCCGCATTGCCCCGTGGTGGATCGATCCGGCACCCGATCTGGAATTCACATCGCCCGCCATCATCCGCGTCGTGTCCGGCACCGACAGCACCACGCCGAACGATGCACTCTTCGCACACGCCTGGCGTGTCACCAGCGTCAGCGATCGCCAGGGCCTGCGTCTCGAAGGCGATCCGCTTCAATCGGAGGACGCGAGAGAGCGACTCTCCGAACCGGTCGCACCAGGCACGATCCAGCTACCGCCCGACGGCCGTCCCATCGTGTTGCTGGCCGATGCGCAGACGCATGGCGGCTATCCGCGCATCGGACACGCGATCCGCGCCGACTGGCCGCGCCTGGCACAACTGCGTCCTGGCGATGCACTACGGTTCGTGTCGTGCATGCAGGAAGAAGCCCGGCTGGCACGGGAATCGCAGGCACAGCGACTGGCGCGGATCGCATTGGCGATCGCGGCGCGCATGCCCTGACCAGCACACTTGAGCCAGGCATGGCATGGCCGGGGAACATTGCACCAGCCAGCGCGAGCGCCTAGTCTCGGCGGCACCCCCTACGTTTCGTCCCATGGAGTCGTCCGCATGCGTCCATTCCGCGTGGTCACGCTGTCCGCTTTCGTCGCCGCCGCACTCATTGCTGGCTGCAAACAAAACACCACCGCGCCCGCATCGACGGCCCCGTCGCCAGCCGCAGCCACCGCAAACGACAGCGCGGCGCTGGCATCTGCGATCGATGCCTTTATCTCCGGCGCCTTTGAGCACAACCCGGTGTTCGCCGCCAACGCCGGCAAGCATGAGTTCGATGGCAAACTGCCCGACTTCAGTGCCGCGGGCCTTAAGGCCGACGCCGGCTGGCTGCACACGCAGCGCGACAAGTTCGCCGCGTTCACCGATGACAAGCTCGACGACAAAGGCAAGTTCCAGCGCGACTACGCGCTCGCGGTGATCGACGGCCAGTTGTTCTGGCTGGAGGATTCCGGCTTCCCGTACATCAATCCCGCGTTCTACACCGGCGACCTGTCGCCCAGCATGTACCTCACGCGTCCGTATGCGCCGCTGCCGCAGCGCATGGCCGCGTTCGTCACCTATCAGGAAGCGCTGCCGAAGGCGATCGAGCAGATCAAGACGAACTTCAAGCGACCGCTGCCGGCGTCCTACATCGACCTGGGCGTCAACTCGTTCGGGGGCTACTCCAGTTTCTTCAAGAACAACGTCCCGGCAATCTTTGCCGAGGTCAAGGACGACGCCCTCCAGGCACGTTTCAAGGCCAGCAATGCCGCCGCGATCAAGGCGACGCAGGATATGGCCGACTGGCTGAAAGCGCAGAAGCCGCAGGCAACGCAGGGCTTCGCGCTGGGCGCGGAAAAATTCTCGAAGATGTTGCATGCGACCGAACTGGTCGACATGCCGTTGGACCAGCTGAAGGCCGTCGGTGAAGCCGATCTGCAGCGCAACCTGGATTCGCTCAAGGCCGCATGCAATCAGTTCGCCGCTGGCAAGACGCTGGCGGAGTGCGTGGTGAAGGTCAATGCCGACAAGCCCGCAGGCGGCGCCGTCGAAGGTGCGCGCGCTCAACTGGCGGGCCTGCGTCAATTCATCGTCGACAAGGACCTGGTCACCATTCCAGGCACCGAACAGGCCAACGTCGAGGAAGCCCCGCCGTTCAACCGCTGGAACTTCGCCTACATCGAGATTCCCGGCCCATACGAGAAAAACCTGCCATCGGTGTATTACATCGCGCCGCCGGATCCGACCTGGCCGAAGGCCGAGCAGCTGGCCTATGTGCCAGGCAAGTCGGTGTTGCTGTTCACATCCGCGCATGAAGTCTGGCCGGGGCATTTCCTGCAGTTCCTGCATGCCAATCGCGCCGAGTGGAAATTCGGCCAGCTGTACGTGGGTTACGCCTACGCCGAAGGTTGGGCGCACTACTGCGAGGAAATGATGTACGACGCCGGGCTTGGCAATGCGACCCCGGAAGCGCACATCGGCCAGCTCAGCGAAGCGCTGCTGCGCAACGTGCGCTTCGTGTCGGCCATCGGCCTGCACACCGGCGGCATGTCGATGGCGCAGTCCGAGCAGATGTTCAAGGACAAGGCGTTCCAGGATCCGGGCAACGCTCGCCAGCAGGCGGCGCGCGGCACCTACGATCCGGCGTATCTCAACTACACCCTGGGCAAGCTGATGATCATGCAGCTGCGCGAGGACTGGACCAAAACCCACGGCGGGCGCTCGAGCTGGAAGGCGTTCCACGACCAGTTCCTGAGCTACGGCGGTCCGCCGATCGCGCTCGTGCGTGCGCAGATGCTGGGCGGCAAGCCGGAGACAAAATTGTGGACGACTCCTGCCGCTACGCCCGCTGCGTCGGCGGTGCCGGCAACGACCGCACCCGCCCCGCCTGCGGCTCCGGACAAGGCTCCCGCACCGACGCCCTGACCGCAGCAGATGCCGCAGCTCGACTTCAACTGCGACCTGGGCGAAGGGTGCGGCAGCGATGCAGCCATCGTGCCGCTGATCAGTTCGGCCAGCATCGCCTGCGGTGGACACGCAGGCGATGCCGAGTCGATGAAGGAAACGGCCGCGTTGTGCCTGCGGCATGGCGTGGCAATTGGTGCACATCCCTCGTTCGAGGATCGCGCCCATTTCGGTCGCCGTGAGCTGACGCTGCCAGCCGCCGAAATCC
>JANMAO010000216.1:0-1598 GCA_031359875.1 Lysobacter sp. | reverse complement strand
GGGCCTGCTTGAAGCCGCGCACGAGGTACAGCCAGGCGACCCGCGTCATCAGCCGGAGCTGGTCTGCGTCCGCGTCAGGCACGGATGGCGCTGCTGTTCCCCGCTGGGCCAGCTCGAGTGACTCGCTGCGTCCCCGTGCGGCGGACTTCTTCATGGCCGGCGTCCTCCCCGTCGACTGCCCTCGACAGACCCTTGACGGTGCGTGTGAGGCGGCTTACATTCATCGCGTGAGTAGCCATGCTACGTACGAATATTCATTTTGACGAGACGCGACACGGTCCACTGATGTGGATGGAGGTCCCCCATGACGATGAACAAGTTGGCAGTGGCGGAAGTAGCCGGTCTGGCAACAATGTGCCCGGCGCCCCGCAGCTCGTCCGCGGCTCGATGGGCGGCACGCTCGTCGGCCTGCTCATTGTCGGTCTCCTCAACAACGGCTTGTCCCGTCTCCGCGTGAAGCCCGATCTCCTGCAGGTCGTCTTCGGCGCGCAGATCCTGGAAGGCGTGCTCATCGACCGGGACCGGACGGGTGGGTCGCTGTCTCGCCTCATGCGTTCGGCGAGCAGGGACGGGTGATGGTCGAGCAGCAACGCAGTTACGACCTCATTGTCGTAGGTGCCGGAATCAACGGTGTGGGCATCGCCCTCGAGGCCGCCCTTCGCGGCCTGCGGGTAGCCCTCGTCGAGCAGGAAGACATCTGCAGCGGTGTGTCCGCATGGTCAGGACGGCTCGTGCACGGTGGGCTCCGCTACCTGGAGCACTACGACTTCCGGCTCGTGCGCGAGTCGCTTGTCGAGCGTGAGCGACTGTTCCGCAACGCTCCGCACCTCGTGCGTCCCGTGCCGTTGCTGATGCCGACGTACAAGCACAACCGCCGGCCCGGGTGGCTCATCGAGCTCGGCATGCTGTTGTACGACGGGCTGTCGCTGCGCAAGACCCCTCCGACGCACCGGCCGCTGCGCAAGGCAGCGACCGTGGGTCGCTTCCCCGGCATCGCCCGGGAGGGGCTCAGCGGCGCCGCCTTGTTCTACGACGGCCAAGTGGAGCGCGCCGAGCGGCTCTGCGTCGAGATCGCCATGGACGCCGTCGACAACGGTGCCGACCTGCTGCTCCACACCAGGGTCGAGGCGCCCATCCTGGAGGGCGGCCGGGTCGTCGGGGTGCGGGCCAGGAACACCCTCGACGGCGAGGCCGTCGAGCTGCGGGCCCCCGTCGTCTACAACGTTGCCGGTCCCTGGATCGACCAGGTGTTCCTCGCCGGGTCCGTGCCCGAGCAGCCACGCCTCAACGGCGGGACCAAGGGCAGCCACCTCGTCGTCGAGCGCTTCCCCGGGGCGCCGACCGACGTCGTCTACTACGAGTCGCGCCGCGACGGCCGCCTCGTCCTGGTCATCCCGTGGATGGGCAGGATCATGATCGGGACGACCGACGTCCGCTTCGAGGAGGACCCCGATCTCGCGCGCTGCGACATCGGCGAGGCGGAGTACCTGCTGGACGAGGTCAACGCGCTGGTCCCCGAGGCCGGCCTGCAGCTGTCCGACGTCCTCTACACCCTGAGCGGCGTGCGCCCGCTCCCCTACCAGCCGGGGGTGCCGGAG
>JANMAO010000212.1:0-2296 GCA_031359875.1 Lysobacter sp. | reverse complement strand
CGTCTCCAGCGTGTGGCCGACGGTGTCGACGCTGCTGCCGACCGCGGCGACCTTGTCGCGATCGACGTCGATCTTCAGCTGCGGCTTGTCCAGCTTCAGGTCCGAATCCGGATTGGTCAGCTTTGGGTTTTCCGCCATCTTGGCCTTCAGCTTCTGCACGGTGGCGCTGAGGTCGTCCCAGGTGCCGGTCGACTGCACCACGAAGTTCACCGGCTGCCCGAAGTCGTTCTGTCCCAGCGGCGGCGGCGTGGTGGTGAATGCCATCACGCCCGGAATCGCGAAGAACATCTGCGCTGCCAGCCCGCTCGGCGGGAAGGGACTGCCGGCGATCTCCTGCGCCGACTGCTTGCGCTTGTCCCAGTCGGTGAGCATCACGAAACCAATCGTCTGGGTGACCGCCGGAAAGCCGACGATCTGGAACACGCGCTGCTGGTCGGGTAACGCCATCAGCATGCCTTCCATCTGCCGCGCGTACTTGTCGGTATAGCCGACGGTCGAACCTTCCGGCGCGATGCCGATGCCGATGATGAACCCCTGGTCCTCCTGTGGCGCCAGCTCGCGCGGCAATGACAGGAACAGGCCGATGGCCAGCGCGAAAATCGCGACACCGCCAACGATCACGGCCCAGCGCCACGCCAGCGCGCGTGAAAGCGTCGAACGATAGGTGCGATCGACCCAACGCAGCACGCGCTCACCCGTTTCGAAAAAGCGTCCGTGCTGCTTCTCATGCCGCAACAGTTTCGAAGACATCATCGGCGACAGCGTCAGCGCGGTGAAGCCCGACACCAGCACCGCGCCGGCCAGGGTCAACGCGAACTCGACGAACAACTTGCCGGTGCGCCCGGTCGAGAACGCCAGCGGCACGTACACCGCCGCCAGCGTCAGCGTCATCGCCACGATCGCGAACCCGATTTCCTTGCTGCCCTTGAGCGCCGCCTCGAACGGCGCCATGCCTTCCTCGACGTGGCGGAAGATGTTTTCGAGCATCACGATCGCATCGTCGACGACCAGCCCGATCGCCAGCACCATCGCCAGCAGCGTCAGCGTGTTGATCGTGAAGCCGAATGCGTACATCAGCCCGAACGCGCCGACCAGCGACAGCGGGATCGTCACCAACGGGATCAGGGTCGCGCGCCAGCTGCGCAGGAACAGGAAGATCACCAGGATCACCAGCGCCACCGCTTCGCCGACCGTCCGGTAAACCTCCTGGATTGACTTCTTGATGAAGATCGTCGAGTCGTAGGCGATTTCGACCTTCATGCCTTGCGGCAGCGATTTGGTGATCTGCGGCAACATCACCTGCAGCGCCGCGGAAATGTCGAGTGGATTGGCCACGGCCTGCTTCACGATGCCCAGCGGCACCGCGTTCTTGCCGTTGTAACGGGCGCGGAAACGGTCCTCCTGCTGGCCGAGTTCGACCTTGGCGACATCGCGCAGGCGCACCAGCGAACCATTGACGTTGCCAAGGATGATGTTGCCGAATTCTTCCGGCGTCTTCAGATCGGTTTCCGACAGCACCGTGAACTCGCGCGCGCTGCCCTCCACGCGACCGGCCGGAATCTCGACGTTCTGCTTGCGCAGCGCGTCCTCGACGTCGGCCGGGGTCAGGCCAAACCCGGCCAGCCGTTGCGGCTGGATCCACACGCGCATCGCATAGGTACTCGAATACACCTGCGCCTGCGCGACGCCCGGGATGGTCTGCACGCGGTCCTTGACCAGGCGTTGCGCGTAGTCGGCGATCTCGATCTGCGAGTGGCGATCGGACGAGAACGCGAGATAGATGATTGGCTGTTGATCGGCTTCCTGCTTCTGGATGATCGGTTCGTGCACTTGCAGCGGCAGGAACTCGCGCGCCTGCGCAACGCGGTCGCGCACGTCCGAAGCGGCGGCGTCGGGATCGCGGTTGAGGCGGAAGCGGATTGTGACCTGACTGGATTGCTCGCGGCTGACCGACTGCATGTACTCGATGCCTTCGACCCCGGACAGCGCATCCTCGATCGGCTGCGTCACCTGCGATTCGATCACCTGCGCACTGGCACCGGGATAGGTCGTATTGACCGTCACCACCGGCACATCGACGTTGGGAATCAGGCGCACGGCGAGACGCTGGAACGCGATGATGCCGACCAGCAGCACCACCAGGTTGATCACGGTCGCAAAGACCGGCCGGCGGATGGAGATATCCGAGAGCACCATGCCGGCGTCAGCCCTTCGGCGCCGGTGCGGCTTGCGGCTTGCCCTGTCGTTGCGCAGCGCCTGCAGGCGGCTTCGGCGCGCCGGGCGCACCATCCGGCGG
>JANMAO010000205.1:0-20179 GCA_031359875.1 Lysobacter sp. | reverse complement strand
TCGAGCGCGCTCACATGCGCCTGCGCAAGGTCGACGACGTGGATGAAGTCGCGGATGCCGGTGCCGTCCGGGGTCGGATAGTCGCCACCGAATATCTGCAGCTTGTCGCGACGGCCCGCGGCCACCTGGGAGATGTACGGCATCAGGTTGTTCGGAATACCCGTCGGGTCCTCCCCGATCAGGCCGGACCTGTGTGCGCCAACTGGATTGAAGTAACGCAGGTTGGCCGCACGGAATGAGGCGTGCGACTGGCACACATCCCCGATCAACTGTTCCATGATCAGTTTGGTGCGGCCGTACGGGTTGGTCACTTGCAGCCGTGCGGTCTCGCTGACGGGTACGCACTCGGGATCACCGTAGACCGTGGCCGATGAGCTGAATACCAGCCGCCGCACGCCACTGGTTTGCATTGCCCGGATCAGGTTGATCGTGCCGCAGATGTTGTTGTCGAAGTAGTCCAGGGGTCGTTCGCAGGACTCCGCGACGGACTTGAGTGCGGCGAAATGGATCACCGCATGGAACTGGTGCCTGGCGAAGAGGCCAGATACCGCTGCCTTGTCGCACAGGTCCACCCGCTCACACTCCACTGGCGTTCCGATGATGCGCTGCAGGCGCAGCAGCACGCGCGGCGAGCTGTTGATGAAACTGTCGGCGATGACGACCTGATGACCGCGCGCGGCCAGCGCGACGCAGGTGTGGGAGCCGATGTAGCCGGCGCCACCACACACCAGGATGCGCAACGGGTGGTGAATTCCCAAGTGCCCTCCTCCGCAAGGGATTGCGACAGGCTCTTTTCAACAAACGCAGTTCGGCGGATCAAGCGTCCATCGCGGAACGTGGCCCCCCTCGCCCGGCATCAGGTGGCCGCAAGCCAGTGGGTTCGACGTATTCCAGTGAAGCGATGCCTGCCAGCGGGATAGGGAGGCATATTTAAGTTGGACCGAGGGGAGAGGTCTGCTTGACAACGAACGCACCATTACCCGTGCTCGACCAGGCGCGCATCGCGGTGATTGGATTGGGCTATGTCGGCCTGCCGCTCGCGGTCGCGTTTGGCAAACACTTCCGGACGCTGGGTTTCGACATCAACCAGGAGCGCGTTGCCGAACTGATCCGACACCACGATCACACGCTCGAGGTGTCCGAGGAGGAAATGCGCGCGTCGAGCCAGCTGCATTTCACAAGCGACGCGCAGGCGCTCGCGGATTGCGACGTGTTCATCGTGACCGTGCCGACACCCATCGACGAATACAAACGGCCCGACCTGCGACCACTGGAATCGGCCAGCCGCACGGTGGGCCGGGCCCTGCAGCGCGGTGGTGTCGCGATCTACGAGTCCACGGTCTACCCGGGTGCCACTGAAGAAGTCTGCGTGCCAATCATCGAGCGCGAATCGAGCATGACGTTCAACCAGGACTTCTACGCCGGTTACAGCCCCGAGCGGATCAATCCGGGCGACCAGCAACATCGCCTCGAAACCATCACCAAGGTGACATCGGGTTCGACCCCGGAAGCTGCGGACTTCGTCGACCGCCTGTACCGGAAGATCGTCAAGGCCGGCACCCACCGGACATCCAGCATCCGTGTCGCCGAGTCAGCAAAGGTGATCGAAAACATCCAGCGCGACGTGAACATCGCGCTGATCAACGAGCTGGCGCTGCTCTTCCACGAGCTGGGTATCGACACGCACGAAGTCCTCGAGGCAGCCGGCACCAAATGGAACTTCCTGCCGTTCCGCCCCGGCCTGGTGGGCGGACACTGCATCGGCGTCGATCCGTATTACCTGACCCATAAGGCGCAGCAGATCGGCTATCACACCGACATGATCCTCGCGGGTCGCCGCATCAATGACTGCATGGGCAGCCACGTCGCCCGCCGGGTGGTGAAACTCATGCGCCAGCGCAGCATCCCGACCGCCCGCTCCCGGGTGCTGGTGCTGGGGCTGGCCTTCAAGGAGAACTGCCCGGACCTGCGCAATACCAAGGTCGTCGACATCGTCGAAGAACTGCGCAGCTACAGTCTGGACGTGGACGTGCACGACCCCTGGGTCAGCCCGCTCCTGGCGCAGCACGAGTACGGGATCGACCTGGTCGCTGAACCCGAAACCGGCCAGTACAACGCGATCGTGCTCGCCGTCGCCCATCGCGAGTTCGTGGCTTTGGGTGCGGAACGTGTCCGAGCCTACGGCGTCCCCGGTGCGGTGCTGTTCGACGTCAAGCGGGCGTTGCCGCGCGACTGCGTCGACGGTTGTCTGTAATCCCTGGAATACGGGAGCCACGATGCGAGTACTGGTCACCGGCGCAGCAGGTTTCATCGGAGCCCACCTCAGCGAGCGATTGCTGGCCCGCGGCGATCAGGTGTTTGGCTACGACGACCTCAATCCCTACTACGACCCCACGTTGAAGCAAGCGCGTCTGGCACGGCTGCTGCCGCATCGTAATTTCCAGTTTGCGCGCGCTGCCCTGGAAGACCGCGACGCGCTGGAGCGCGCGTTCACTGCGTTCATACCGCAGCGCGTGGTCAACCTTGCCGCACAGGCCGGCGTGCGCTATTCCCTGGAGAACCCGCGCGCCTATATCGACAGCAACATCGTCGGCTTCCTCAACGTGCTCGAGGGCTGCCGGCATCACGGTGTCGAGCACCTCGTGTACGCCTCGTCCAGTTCGGTCTACGGCGCCAATCGCAAGTTGCCGTTCGCCGTCGAGGACAACGTCGACCACCCGGTCAGCCTCTATGCGGCCAGCAAGAAGGCCAACGAATTGATGGCGCACACCTACAGCCATCTGTTCGACCTGCCGACCACCGGGCTGCGTTTTTTCACCGTCTACGGACCGTGGGGCCGGCCGGACATGGCGTTGTTCCTGTTTACCCGCAAGATCCTTGCCGGGGAACCCATCGACGTGTTCAACCACGGCCGCCACAGTCGCGATTTCACCTACATTGACGACATCGTCGAGGGCGTGATCCGCACCTTGGACCGCGTGCCGGCGGCCGATGCGAGCTACGACGCGATGGCCCCTACCCCGGGCCGCTCAGCCGCGCCCTACCGTGTCTACAACATCGGCAACCACCAGCGCGTCGAACTGCTGCACTACATCGCGGTGCTGGAAGACTGCCTGGGGCGCAAAGCCGAACGTCGTCTGCTGCCCTTGCAACCCGGCGATGTGCCTGACACCTACGCCGATGTCGAGGCCTTGCGGCGCGACACCGGCTACTCGCCATCGACTCCGGTCGAGGTCGGCGTGCGGCGTTTTGTCGATTGGTATCGAGAGTTCTATCGAACCTGAAGGGCCGGGAGGGGTGGCCGGCGATGGCCGGACCCGGCCATACAGTCCGTTTCATAGACGAAACACAGGGGATATAAGTTATGAAGCGCTCCCTCCTCGGCTTGCTGGTCCTGTTGCTGTCCTTGCTGCTCACCGCCTGCGCGTCCTCCGGCAACCAGACATCCGGCGCGCCGCCTGCCGACACGGCGGCGGCGGTCGATACCTACCATATCGGCGTCGACGACCTGGTCCAGGTGTCGGTCTGGCGCAACCCGGAGCTGGGCATCACCGTGCCAGTGCGCCCGGACGGCAAGATATCCGTACCGCTGGTCGGCGACGTGGTGGCGGGCGGCCGCACCCCGCCGGAAGTCGCGAAGGACATCCAGGAAAAGCTCGCGGTATACGTGCGCGATCCGCAGGTCGCGGTGATCCTCACCGAGCTGCGCAGCCACGAATACCTGTCGCGCGTGCGCGTCACCGGCGCGGTGCGCCAGCCGATTTCGATTCCGTTCCGCCAAGGCATGACTGTGCTCGATGCGGTACTCGCTGCAGGGGGCGTGACCGAATTCGCCGCGCCCGATCGCAGCAACCTTTACCGCAAGGGCGACAACACTACCCGCAGCTACGCGGTGCGCCTGGATCGCATTCTGGGCCGGGGAGACCTGTCGACCAACTTCAAGGTCGCGCCAGGGGACGTGATCACCGTACCCGAGCGAGCGTTATGAACAGCATGCCTGTCGAGTGGGCCCCACCGGAAGAAAGCGCGTCCGCGCTAGCCCTCTACCCGCTCATAAAAGAGGAGTTCCGGCGCCGGTCGGTGATGCTGATCGGGGTATTCGCCGCGATCGCGCTGGCCGCCCTGGTCCTGGGCATCCTGCTGCCGAAGAAGTTCACCGCGAGTACCACCATCCTGGTCGAGCAAGGCAACATCATCGGGCCGTTGATGGAGGGCCGTGCGGTCCCCACCGGCGTCACCAACCGCGCCGGCATCGCCAAGGAAGTCGCATTCAGTCGCAAGGTGATGGGCGAAATCCTCCAGACCGGAGGGTGGCTCGTGAGCGGCCCGGATCCGCTCGCGCAGGAGAAGCTCATCGAACAGATCAGGGATCGCACCCGGATTTCCAATCCGCGCGAAAACCTGATCGAAATTGCCTACACCGATTCCGAACCCCAGCGTGCGTTCGAGGTCACCCGGCGTTTTGCCGATCTGGTGATCCAGGAAAGCCTGGCGACGAAGGAGCGGGAAAGCCGCCAAGCCTATGAATTCATTGATTCGCAGGTCAGCCAATACCACAGCAAACTGACCGAGGCCGAGGCCAAACTCGAGCAGTATCGGCGCAACAATCCGGACGCGCGGGCCGGCACCGAAGCCGACGTCAACGCCCGCATCGGCGAATTGCGTCGTCAGGTCGAGACCTCGCGCATGGACCTGCTCGATCTGCGCTCGCAGGAAGGCGCCCTGCAGTCGCAGCTATCTGGCGAGAGCGAGATCAGCGCGGTCCAGACGCGTTCTGGTCAGTTCCGCGCGCGCCTGTCCGAGCTGCAATCCGAACGCGACCGACTGCTGCTGACGGATACCGAACAGCACCCCGACGTCGTTCGGGTCCAGCATCAGATCCGCGATCTCGAAGAGGAACTGCGCCGCGAGGACACACGCCAGGAGTCGCGTATGGCCGAATCGCCAGGCGCCCTGGACAGCTCGTCGACGTTCAACCCTCTGTACGCCGAGCTCAGGAGCAAGCTGGCCGAGGCCCGTAGGCGCAGCGCCGCCACCGCCGCGCGTGTTTCCATGGCTGAGTCCCTTCTCGCCCAGGAACTCGCGCGCAGCGGCCGGATCGCGGCCTCGGAAAGTTCGCTGTCCGAGCTCACCCGCGATTACGAGGTCAATCGCGATCTCTACCAGGATCTGCTCAAGCGCCGCGAGAACGCCCGTGTCTCGATGAATCTGGATGCCGAACATCGCGGCCTGAGCTTCCGCATCCAGGAACCCGCGGCGATGCCGTTGCAGCCGAGCGGATTACGCCTGCTCCACGTGGCCAGTGCCGGTCTCGCCTTGGCCGCGGTGACGCCGTTGCTGTTGCTGTTCACCCTGCTCAAGATCGATCCGCGCGTGCGCGCGCCGATCCAGATCGAACGCCAGTCCGGCTTGCCCGTGCTGGGCACGGTACCGACGTTCGTGACGCGCCGGCGGCGTCTGCGGTCGGTGCGGAAGATCGCACTGGCGACGATGCTTTTCCTGTCGGTTCCGATCGCCTATGGGCTGATGCTGACCCTGAAACTGGTGCACGCGCTATGAACGACGCCTCCCTTACCTCCCGCGACAGTCTCGACGAAATTGCCGAACGCCGCAGAGCGAGCCATTCGATCGCGCGCATGGCGACAAAGGCGCTGACTCCGGCGCAATCCGAGGAGCGCTCGATCATCCATCGCACCGACGTTTCACGACCAGAGGTCGACGCTTTCCGCGAACTTCGCACGAAGCTGCTGGCGGCCGTCGATGGCAATTTCGTAACTCTAGTCGCGCCGGTTAGCCGCAACAGCGGAGGCAGCTTTGTCGCCCGCAATCTGGCCGCGGCATTTGCATTCGATGAAGCCAAGAGCGCGTTGATCGTGGATTGCGACCTACGGCACCCGTCGCAACATACGACGATGCGCATCGATACGCCCAATGGCGGTCTGATCGAGTATCTCGAAGGCATCGACAGCGACATCAGCGATGTGATTTGCGAGACGGGCGTGCCGCGGCTGCGGCTGCTCCCGGCGGGGCGACCGCGTGAAGCGGGCGTCGAGTATTTCTCCTCCTTCCGTATGCGCCTGCTGATCGATTCGCTGCGCAGCCGCTACCCTGACCGTTATGTGTTCCTGGACAGCCCGCCTGTGCGCAACGGGGCCGACGCGCGGATCCTGGCCGACCTGGCCGACATGGTCGTGCTGGTAACCAGCTACGGTCGAGACACTCCGGGAGCAATCGCGCACGCGGCCGCGAGTTTCGATCCGGCCAAGTTTGCGGGCGTCGTCTTCAATCAGGGCGCGTGAGGTGGGACGCATGAGCATCGAGCGGAGCGGGGTTCCGCCAATCCCCAGCGCGGCCGCCTCGTCTGCGACCCGAATGCGGAAGACCGGATTGTGCATGGCACTTCTGGCCGCACTCACCACGGCGCCCATCGGTACCGCGTGTGCCGTCGACGTGAATTACGACATCGGCGTCTCGCTACTCCACAGCGACAACATCAGGCTAAGCGATTCGAACCACGAAGACGAGACCGTGCTGTCGCCTCGGATCAACTTCGATGCCAAGCAGACCGGATCGACCGTGCGCATGGACTTCAGTGGCAGCCTGGAATACCTGCACTACTTCCGCAACACTTTTGGTGACGAGGCGCGTGGGGAGTTATCCGGCCTGCTCAATTGGACCGTAGTTCCGGAACGCATGGATTTCGTGTTCAAGGACTACCTCAGCCGTCAGCCGGTGAACGAGCTGATCAGCTTCAATCCAGGCAATCAGCAGCAGGTCAATGTCTTCAATGCGGGCCCGAGCGTCTACGCCAATTTCAGTGGCACCACCCGCGGTCAGCTGGACCTTCGCTACAGCAACAGCTACGCCGAAAAGACCCGGATCTTCAATGGCGACCGCTATAACGCCGCCGCGCGCTTGTTGCACGAGCTCAGCTCCACCGGACAAGTGTCAGGCAACGTGGAAGCCACGCAGGTCAGGTTCGACTCAGCAGGGGCGGCATCCGACTACACCCGCTACGACGGCTACTTCGGCCATACCCGTGAATTGCCCTCTGGCCAACTCGACGTCGAACTGGGTTATTCGCGGGTGCAGCTCGATCAAAAAGGCACGAGCTTCTCGTCGCCGCTGATACGCGGCAATCTCGACTGGTCCGTTTCGCCGCGCAGCGTGATCAGCATCGACGTGAGGCGCCAATTCTCCGATGTCGCGGAGGATCTGGTTGCACACGCCGGCGTATTGACGCCTTCCACCATCAGGCACCTCTCGGACCCCGGCATGCTGGTGGGGCCGGATTTGTTTCGCCAGCGTCGGATCGAAATAGGTTACCGATTCACCGACGAGAGATTGACCCTGCAATTGCGGCCGCACTACCAGAGCATCACTTACGTGGACAGCACGGCCAGTGACCAGAGCAGCCTGGGCGGCTACTTTCAGATCGACTATCGCCTGCGACCGCTGCTGACGTTGTCGTTCCTGGCGTCGTTCGAGAATCATAAGTTCAAGGACTTGTCTCGCAATGACGATGATTTCACAGCCAACCTTGCCCTGACCGACCAGATCACCCGGCATTGGAGTTGGCGCGTCGAACTTCAACACCGGAACCGCCGCAGCTCCGTCGTCGGCCAACGATATGACGAGAATGAAGCCGATTTCTCCGTCATCTATCGTCGCTGACAGGGAGCCTGCGCATACCGCGCGCGCGGTCGGTGAGGCCCAGCCTCGCCATGCCATCGCGCTGATGTATCACGCGTTGGTGAGGGCTGGCCATCCGGGCGGTCAGGATCCCCACTACTCGCTCACGGTCGATGCGTTTGCCGAGCAACTGGACAGGATTCTGCGCGACACCGGTTGCGCTGGTTCCGCGCGCGACTGGCTGGCCGGCAAGCACCAGGAAAGCGTGTTGCTCACCTTCGACGATGGCCACGTCAGCAACTATCACCTCGCCTTTCCGATGCTGGTCGAACGCGGAATGCGCGCGGATTTCTTCATCAATCCCGCCAATGTGGGACAACCGGAGTTTGCTGGCTGGAGCGAGTTGCGCCACATGGCCGAGGCGGGCATGTCGATCCAGTCCCACGGCTACGATCATCGCTACCTGACCCACCTTGCACCCGGGAAACTACGCGAAAGCCTGCGTGCCGCACGCCTCGAGATTGAAGATCGGGTCGGGACGCCGGTGAAGCTGCTCGCGCCGCCGGGTGGACGCATGCCCGCCGGCTTGGGCGATATCGCAAAGGAATGCGGATACAGCCACGTCCTGACATCCAGGCCGGGACTACTTCAGCGCGGCAAC
This sequence comes from Lysobacter sp., assembly GCA_031359875.1. Taxonomy (GTDB): domain Bacteria; phylum Pseudomonadota; class Gammaproteobacteria; order Xanthomonadales; family Xanthomonadaceae; genus Cognatiluteimonas. The sequence goes on along the minus strand of JANMAO010000205.1, from coordinate 11,886 downwards.
GGCATCAACGTATTGCCGCGGCTGGCCGTGACCGCCGGCATGGATCAGCGGGAGTTCGCCAAATGGATTGCCGGCCGTCCCGGACCGATCCTGCGGCGCAAGCTGCGTTACACCACCCTGGCTTTCGCCAAACGCCTGCTCGGTGATGCGTTCTACGAACAGGTTCGTGCGCGTGCGCTTGACGGCAACGGGCACTGAGATGGCTGCCACCCTTTGGCTCACCCTGGGGCTGCTCGCCTTTACCTACTTCGGCTATCCGGCACTCATGGGCGGGCTGGCGCGACTACGACCACGCCCAGTGCGCACCGCTGCGCAGACCCCGCGAATCGACGTGCTGCTGGTTGTCCATGACGGCGCCGGCCTGCTGGAAGCCAAGCTCGCCAACCTGCTTGCCCTCGACTATCCCAGCGAGCGCCTGCGCATCAATATCGTCTCCGATGGCTGCCGGGAGAGTGAGGCGATGGCGCGGAGCCATCTCTCCGCGCAAGTCCGGCTGTTCGCCTTCCCCGAGCGCCGCGGCAAGTCGGCCTGCATCGGCAGCACGTTGCCATCGCTGGATGCCGAGCTGGTGTTGTTCACCGACGTCCGCCAGCGCCTGGATACCGGCGCGGCGCGTGCGCTGGCCGCGGCGCTGGCTGATCCTGATGTGGGGGCGGCCAGTGGCGAGCTGGTGTTTGAAGATGCCGCCGGCTACGGCAAGGGCATCGACGCCTACTGGCGCTACGAAAAGATGATCCGCCGATTGGAGTCCGCCAGCGGTTCGCTGGTGGGCGCCACCGGCGCCCTGTACGTCGCGCGCCGCGAGCTCTTGCCCGAAGTGCCCGCCGGACTGGTGCTCGATGACATGTGGATCCCGTTGGGCATCGCCGCACGCGGATACCGCGTGGTGTTCGTTCCGCAGGCCCTGGCCTACGACCGCGCCGCGGTCGATGCGCCGGCGGAGGAAACCCGTAAACGCCGCACCCTCGCCGGTAACTATCAACTGTTGCATCGTTGGCCACGGCTTGCCCTGCCAGGAGCTCATCCCCTGGCGTGGCGGCTTTGGGGACACAAGTGGCTGCGTCTGCTGGCACCTTGGCTATTGGTGACTGCGCTGCTTTCGAATGTCGCGCTTGTCGGCGTGCATCCGTTGTATGCCGCATTGCTCGCTGCGCAACTGGGCGGCTATGCGCTGGCCGTGATCGGACGGATGCAACCAGCAGCACTGGCATTGGCCCCGGTAAGGATAGCCGGCGCCTTTCTCAGCCTGAATCTCAGTGCCGGCCGCGCATTGTTCGATTATCTACGCAATCCCAACGCTCATCTGTGGAAGACCGCGCGGGTCGAAAGGGCCTGTCCATGAGCACCACATTTCCAGCGCAACGGGTGTTGTATGTGGTCTCGCTGTTCCCGTGCTGGTCGGAAACGTTCATCGTGCGCGAGATCCAGACTTTGATCGACGATGGGATCGATGTGCGCATCCTGTCGTTGAAACGACCTTCGGAGGCGCTGGTACACGCGTCGGCGGCGAGCCTGCTCGATCGCGTCCATCATCCGCAAAAGCTGCGCATCGCGTTATGGATCGGCCTGCGCGCGCTGCTCTCCAGTCCCGTCATGATCCTGGGCACTGCGGCGACGATCGTGGCCGACACCTGGCGCAGTCCGGGTGTGCTGCTGAAGTCGCTGGCCGCGCTGGCGCGTGGACTGGAGCATCTGCCGTCACTGCGCCGGTTCGATCCACAGTTCATCCACTCCCACTGGGCCACCTATCCTTCCACGGTCGCCTGGGCACTCGGCCGTATCGTCGACCGCCCCTTCGGCTTCACCTGCCACGCGCACGACATCTTCGTGAATCGCCAGTTGCTGTCGCGCAAGATCGAGGGTGCCGCGCTGGCAGTGACGATCTCACGGCACAACGTCGACTGGTTGCAGCGCAACGTCTCGCCGTTGGCACAGCGCAAACTCGCCGTCATCCACTGCGGGGTGGACCTGGAGCACATCCCCTGGCACCTGGACGGGCGCAGCGACAACCTGATCGTTGCCGTCGGCCGGCTCGATCCAATCAAAGGCTTCGACACCCTGATCGAAGCGTTGTCGCTGATGCATCGCAAAGGCATCGCGTTCCACTTCTGGTTGATCGGCGAGGGCTCATTGCGGGCAAGCCTGCAGGCGTTGGTGCAGGCGCGCGGGTTGCAGGACCACGTCGAGTTCGTCGGCGCCCTGCCGCAGGACGCGGTGCGCGCGGCGCTCCACGACGCCACCATCTTCGCCCTGCCCTGCCAGGTGACCGCCGACGGAAATCGCGACGGAATCCCGGTGGCGCTGATGGAAGCGATGGCGGCCGGTTGCGCCGTTGTCAGCACCACCGTTTCGGGAATTCCCGAATTGATCATAGATGGCCAGCAAGGCCTGCTGGTGTCCGCACGTGATCCGGCTGCGCTGGCCGATGCGCTGGAGCGCCTGCTTGGCGATGCCGGGTTGCGGCGCCGTCTCGCCAGGGCGGCGCGACAACGCATCGAGGAGGAATTCGATGTGCGCAAGGAAGCGCGCAAGCTGCATCGGTTGCTGGCGGAAGCCTCGCATGCCTCCTAGACGTCTACTGGTAGCAGTCGATGAAATGGAGGTTGGTGGCAGCCAACGCCAGATCGTGCAGCTGCTCACGCATATCGACCGCGCGCGTTGGGAACCGGAGGTGGTGTATTTCCGGCAGCGCTCATTTCTGGTCGACGTACTGGAAAGCGCCGGCATCACCGTTCACCACCTGGCCAAGCGTGGACGTGTGGATCCGGGCTTCGTGCTGCGCTTCGCCCGGCTGCTCGGCCGCGGCCGCTACGACCTTGTCCACGCCTTCTCGTTGACGGCGGAATTGTGGACCATGCTGGCCGGGGCCAGGTTGCGCCGGCGACCGCCCTTGGTTGCCTCGATCAGGGGCCTGTACATCGACCAACCGCGGTGGCACTGGTGGCTCAAACGGATGGTGCTCAGACACAGTGCGGCGGTGATTGCCAACGCCAGGGCTGGCGCCTCGATGGTCGCCCAGCGGACCGGGCTGTCGCCGGCATCCTTCGACGTGATCGGCAACGGCATGCATATCCCTGCGCCGATGCCGGCGACCGTGCGGCAAGCGCTTCGCGCCGCGATTGGCGTTCCGGCCGATCGCGTCCTGGGTCTTTTCGTCGGACGACTGGTACCGGAAAAGAACCTGACTTGCCTGGTGGAAGCGTTGGCTGCGTTGCCCGCAGGCCAGAGGCCGTGGATTGCGCTGGCCGGCGACGGCCCGGTACGCCCGCACATCGAGGCCATGGCGGCGGCGCTGGGTGTCGCCTCCGACCTCTCATTCCTTGGCGAGCGCTCCGATGCCATCCAGCTAATGCAGGCCGCCGATTTCCTGGTCCTGCCGTCGCATCACGAAGGACTGTCCAATGCATTGCTCGAGGCCATGGCTGCCGGTTGTCCCGTGATCGCCTCCGCAGTGGGCGGCAATCCCGAGCTGGTCGAGCACGAGCGCACCGGCCTGCTGTTCCCGGCCAACGATCACGTCGCATTGAGCGAGGGGCTGGCGCGGCTCGCCCACGATGCGGCACTGCGCGAACGACTTTCGAACCAGGCCCGCGACCATGCCGAACGCGCGCATGGGGTGTCGGCCCTGGTGGCCGCCACGCTCTCGGTCTATGAGCGATGCATCGCACGAGAGACGTGCAACGCCATCCACCCGGAGTTCAACGCGAGATCGCGGACTTCAACGCGAGGCGGCGGCGCATGAACGTGGAAATCGCCCCGCCATTGGCCTCCGTGACCGGGGATTTCGTCCTTGCAGGCGGACCGGATGTCCGGCAATGGCTGCTCGGCCTATCCGGATTCCGGGTGCATGAAAGCGACTCCGGAACGGCGACGCTGGCCGTGCGTGGAACGGTCCTGCGCGCGCGCTGCGACGATGGCCGGCACTGGGCGGCATTGGCCGATCTCATTGACGGTTGGTTGGCGGAGGGTGCCGAGCAGGCGCACGCGCAGCCGCCACTCCAACGTCGCTGGCGAGGACGCTTCGCGCAGCTGATCTGGGATGAGCGCACTGGCGAGGTGACCGCTTTCACCGACCATTTCGCTTCTGTCCCGCTGTACTGGTACCAGTCCGGCGAGCATTACGCCATCGCCAGCGACCTGCGCCTCCTGCTTGGCGCGCCCGGCTGCGTTCGCGAGCCGGATCTCCAGGCCGTCTATCACTACCTCAACTTCGGGTGCATTCCCGCACCATTGACCATCTGTCGACAGATCAGACGGATCGAGCCGGGCACCCGGTTGCGATTGCGGCAGGGTCAGGTACGGATCGAGCGCTACTACATTCCGGAGTACCCGGAAGACCTGCATGGCGCCGAGACTCTCCGCGCCGAGGAGCTGCGCAACCGCATCGTCGCGAGCGTGCGTGACCATCGCCCGCTCGTCGACGGTGCCTGGGGCTGCTTCCTCAGCGGTGGCACGGATAGCAGCAGCATCGTCAGCATCCTCGCCCGGCAGCACCGGGAGGCTCGGGTCAAGACGTGCTCGATTGGTTTTGCCGAGGCGGGCTATGACGAATTGGGTTTTGCGCAACTCGCCGCGCAGGCCTGCGGTGCCGATGCCCATTTCGATACAGTTGATCGCGCGCGGACGCTGCATCTGCTCGATACGGTGGTGGCAGCGTACGACCAGCCGTTCGGCAATGCGTCGGCGATACCGACGCTGGCCTGCGCGGAACTGGGGAGCAGCCTGGGGCTGGGCTGTATGCTGGCAGGCGATGGCGGCGACGAGATCTTTGGCGGCAACCAGCGTTATGCCAAGGACAAGGTGATGGATGCCTTCTACCGGTTGCCCAGCCCATTGAAGGCCGCGGCGCGCGGACTGGGCAGCGCGGTCGGCGGCGGCCAGATCCATTTTCTCAATCGCGTGCGCAACTTCATCGAGCGCGCTTCACAGCCAAACCCCGACCGCTTCTACAGCGACGATTCCTTTGCCTCCGACCACTACGACGCGCTGCTCAGCGACGACTTCCGCGCTGCTGTAAAACGAGAAGCGTCGCTCGAGTTCATGCGCGGCGTGTACGCGCAGGGCGGTGATGCCAGCGCCCTGCACCGGATCATGCGCCTGGACCTGCAGATGGCGATCGCGCAGAACGACCTGGTCAAGGTGCATGGCGCCTGCAAGCAGCATGGCGTCACGGCACGCTTTCCCTATCTTGACCCGACGCTGGTGGATTACACCGGCCGTCTGGGGCCTGGCGACAAACTGCGCGGCTTGAACAAGAGGTACCTGTTCAAGCGCGCGATGGCAGACATCCTGCCGCAGGCGATCCTGCGCAAGCCCAAGCAAGGCTTCGGGTTGCCGATCTCGGTGTGGATCAGGAGCGACCCGGCGATGCAATCGCGCGTGCACGACCTGCTGCTGGACGACCGTACCCGCGAACGCGGCTGGATTCGCCCCGGGTTTGTCGCGCGACTGGTGGACCTGCATATGGCTGGCGGCTGGGATTACTCGGCGGCCATCTGGCAGCTGCTGGTGCTGGAGTTATGGATGCGGAGGTACATGGATGGCTGAGCGACCGCCCCTGCATGTACTGATGGTGCTGGAAAGCGCCTATCCATCGCCGCATGGCGGTGGCGCCGAAGCCCAGGTGCGCACCTTGGCCAGGGCGCTACGCACGCGAGGCCAACGGGTGACGGTGCTGACGCCGCTGACGACGAAAGGACCGCAGCAGCGAATCGGGCGGGTCGATGGCGTCGCGGTCTGCCGTTTGTCGTACCCGCACCTGCGCTGGATCGGCGGGTTCGTGCTCTGGTGTCGCCTGATCCTGTTCCTGTGGTCGCGACGTCGCCGCTACGACGTCTGGCATGTGCATATCGCGCACCATCTCGGTGCTGCCTGTGCCCTGCTTGGCCGCTGGCTCGGCAAACCGGTGGTGGTGAAGGTTTCCGGCTGGTGGGAGTTGGAACACGGCTCGCTCGCGGCTAATGCCGGCATGTTGTCTCGCGTCGCCTTTCACTGCCTGCGGCATGCTGACGCCTGGCAAGCGATCAGCAAGCGAATCGCCATTGAGCTGGTCGGCAAGGGCATTCCGGCCGGCCGTATCTTCGCGATACCGAACGCGGTGGATACCGTGCGCTTTCGCCAGGTCGAGCGCACGCCGGGGGCCGGTCCGCGATTCGTCTTCATCGGCCGGCTGGTACACGAAAAGGGGCTCGATACACTGCTCGACGCCTTTGTCGATACGTTGCATCGATGTCCTGAAGCGCAACTTCGCATCGTTGGTGCCGGGCCGCTGGAGGCGATGCTGAAACTGCGCGCCACCGAACTTGGCATCGCCTCGCAAGTGGAATTCACCGGGCATCGGGAAGACATCGAAACGCTGCTGGCGGAAGCAGACATCGGCTTGCTGCCCTCGCGCATCGAAGGCCTGTCGAACACCTTGCTCGAATGCATGTCGGCCGGCCTGCCGATGATCGCCAGCCGCGTCAGCGGCAGCGAAGACATGGTGCGCTCCGGCGACAACGGCTGGTTGTTCGAGCCGGGCGATCGCGCGGCGCTGGCGGCCTGCCTTGCCGAAGCGGCGCTGCTGCCGCCGGAGCGCAGGCAGGAGATGGGTGCCAGGGCACGCGAAACAGTGGTGCGCCATGCTGGCCTGGATAGCGTCCTCGATAGCCTGTTGCTGCTGTACAGGGGCAATGCCGAAACCACCGCGTCGGTGTTGCCCATCGCCGAAAGGGGCGCCTGAACCATGTGCGGCATTGCAGGCCTTGTGGTGGCCCCCGGCCAATCGCCTCCCCCGCCGTCGCTGGGAGCGGCGATGAATGCAGTCATCCGCCACCGCGGGCCGGACGACGGCGGCCTGCACCATGACGAACGCGCCCTGCTCGGAATGCGCCGGCTATCCATCATCGACGTCGAGGGTGGGCACCAACCGATCTACGGCGCCGATGGCGCGGTCTGCCTGGTCTTCAACGGCGAGATCTACAACTTCCGCGAGCTGCGTGCCGAACTTGAGGCCGCTGGCCACCATTTCCGTACCCACGGCGATGGCGAAGTGATCCTGCAAGCCTATCTTCGCGATGGCGATCGCTGCTTCGCACGGTTCGACGGCATGTTTGCCATCGCGCTATGGGACCTGCGTACACAGACGCTGCTGTTGGCGCGCGATCGCTTCGGCGAGAAACCGCTCTACTACACCCATAACCAGGATCGGCTGCTGTTCGGCTCCGAGCTCAAATCCCTGCTGCAATCTCCGGACTGCCCCCGCGATGTCGAGCCTGCAGCGCTGGGTGCCTACCTGAGCTACGGGTATGTGCCCTGCCCGCTGACCATCTTTCGCGACGTGCACAAACTTCCGCCGGCCCATTGGCTGCGCTACCGCAACGGCCAGGTGACGCTGGAACGGTACTGGCGTCCCAGCCTCGGCCCCAAGCTCCAACTGGATGAAGGCGAGGCCGAAGAAGCCCTGGCCGAGCATCTCGAGCGCGCAGTCGCCAGTCGGCTGGTGTCCGACGTACCGTTCGGTGCCTTTCTCAGCGGCGGCCTCGACTCCAGTACGGTGGTCGCGCTGATGGCCCGGCAGCTCTCCCAGCCGGTCAAGACCTTCACGATTGGTTTTCGCGAGGCGGCCTACAGCGAACTGGATGATGCCCGTCTGGTCGCGAGCCATCTCGGCACCGAGCACCATGAGTTGGTGGTCGAGCCCGATGCAGTGGCCCTGCTGCAGGATCTCGTATGGCACTTCGACGAGCCGTTCGCGGATTCCTCTGCGGTGCCCACCTTCCTAGTCTCGCAACTTGCGCGTCGACACGTGAAGATGGTGCTGACCGGAGACGGCGGCGACGAGCTGTTCGGCGGCTACGACCGTTACCTGCGCCTGCTCGATCTCGAACGCCTCGGCCCGCTTCGGCTCCCTGCGGCCGTCGCGCTGCGGATGGCCGGAGCCCTGATGCCGGACCCGCGCGGTGGTCGCCTGGGTCGCGTCGGCGAGCGCCTGCATCTGCCATTCGCCGAACGCTACCTGAGCGGCGTCGCCCTGACCCGCCCGGATCTCGCGCGCGCACTACATGCCAATTCCGGAGGCGCGAGCCACTACCGTCTGCCGTTGCTGGACGCGCCGGGCGCCGATCTCGGCGCGGGCGACTCGGTACTGGACCGCGCCGTGGCAATCGATCTGCAGAGTTACCTGCCGGACGACATCCTGGTGAAGCTGGATCGCATGGCGATGGCGAATTCATTGGAAGGCCGCGCCCCGTTCCTGGAGCCCGGGCTTGCCGGGTTCGCGTTGCGCCTGCCGGAAAAGTTGCGTGTGCGAGACGGCCGCGGCAAACACCTGCTGCGTCGGGTCGCAGGGCGTTGGCTGCCGTCATCGGTGCTCACCAAACCAAAACAGGGCTTTGCGATACCGCTGGCCGAATGGTTCCGGGGGCCGCTATCGGGCCTGGCCGCCGACACCTTCGCGAGCCGCGCCTTTCGTGAGCGTGGGTTGATCGATCCGGCCACCGCCACGGGCCTGCTCGCCGAACATGCCACCGGCCGCGCCGACCGCAGTGAAACCCTGTGGCAGGTCCTGTGCCTGGAACTCTGGGCGCAACGCTTCCTCGACACCGCGCAAAGGGAGACTTGAGCATGTTCATGCGCCTGCTGCTTGCCGTGCCAATCGTATTATTTCCGAACATGCTGCATGTGCCGATGGACACCGGAATTCCAGGACTGAATCTCGCCAACCTGCTGTTCCTGGCCGTGGTGCTCGCTCTGGCGCTCGGTGGTCGTCAAGGCGATCCGCTGCCGCCGGAACGCGGACAACTCACTTCGGCGCTGCTCTGCCTGTTCCTGGTGCTTGGCATGGGCTTCGTAATCGCACAGCTGACTCCACCCCTGGATTTCGGCGACGACTTCACCTACCTCAAGAGCGCCATCTTCTATCCATTGTTCTACTTTGTGTACCGTCGTTGCCGGCTGGATCTGCAGGGCACGCGGCAGCTGATCATCCTCCTGATGGTGGTCGCAGCAGTCGCTGGCGTTCAGGCGATCCGGCAAGGCCTTGATTACGGTATTGGCAATTATTCCCCCAGTCATCGAGCCTCCGGCCCATTCGGCGTCGACTTCCACAATGCCAATCGCGCCGGCGTGTTCTATGCGATGTTCCTGCCGATATTCATCGCCATCGCATTGTTCTTTCGCCGCCAGAAGTTTTGGCGAGTCGCCGCCATCGGCGGCTGCGCGATCCTGGCGCTGGCAATCATGGCGACGTATTCGCGACAGGCCTACCTGATCGCATTGTTCGGCCTGGCCCTGCTACTGCTGCGTCGAAGTCTGCCGATGGCGATTCTGGCCGGTGTATTGATGGTGGCTTCCGTCAATCTGCTTCCCGACAGCGTCACCCAGCGCGTCCAGGAAACGCAGCAGTCCAGCGACTCCGGGGGAGCCGACCTCGACCTCAGCACGGCCAGCCGCTTCGATATCTGGGCCGGCGCGATCCAGATGTGGCGCGAGCATCCCGGCGGCATCGGTTTGAACCGCTTCAAGAGCCATATCGGCGACTACGCCACCTATTACGCCGGCTTCGATGCGCACAATTTCTATGTGCTGACGTTGGCTGAGTGCGGGGTGCTGGGACTGGCTGCGCTGCTGTGGTTGTTGTGGCGACTATGGGCGCTGGCACGAAGGCTGGGACGCACCATCGCGGCAGACGATCCAGAAGCCCGCGCGCTGGCGCTGGGCTTCCCCATCGTCATCATCTCGATGGCGCTGGGCAATGTCTTCGGCAGCCCCTTCTTTGAAGGTTCAGTGATGGCGGACTTCTGGATCCTGTGCGGATTGATGGAACGCTATGCATCGTTGAAACGCCAAGCCGTGGTCTCCGCGCAGAACGAATCGACACCGACGGGACGCGTTCGCATCTTTGAGCGTTACCCGCTGGCCGCCCGATACTCGCCGAGACGTCGCACCGCGCTCAAATGAACCCCATGGGTTTACGCCGGAGCCATTTGACGGCCCAGGCTGCTTGCCGTGGTGGCTCGGAATGCGGCTCGCTCAACATCAGCAGCTTCGAACCGCGCGTCGGGGTGTCCGTTGCATCCTGAAGCCCGGCCTGCGCGACAGCGCCTGCTTTGTCGCGCTTGCACACGACAGGTCTGACCCGGGTCAACTCAAGCGGTTCACGGCTTGCCCTTGTTGCGCAGTTCGATCTGCAGCAACCATGCCTGACCCTGGAAGAGCCGATGCCGAAGCAGCCCCGCATCGAGCCAACGGGAAAACCGGGTCACCGCATTGCTGTTGAAGAACAGCATCGGCAAAAACGGGCGCAATAACGCCTGATATGAAATGCGCACCTCGAAGTGCCTTTCAAGCAACTCGATCGAGTCCCGGTCAAAAGGACGTTCATCGGGGGTGCGCAATTGTGGCGTCAGCTTTCGAAATGCCCGCAACACAAAATTTCCCTGAGCGGGCTCGACAAATCTCGCAAATCCGTTCGGTGCCAGCTTGCGTGCCAGTGCGGGACTGAAGCGGGCAAGGTCGAGGTGATGCAGAACGCCATGACCAAAAGCGTAGTCAACCGACGCGTCCGTCACGGTGGCCAGAACATTGGCATCGTCGACACGGAATTCGAAGTTCGATGACAGACCCAGCTTCGCGCAGTACTCCACGGCTGCTGAACTGATATCTATCCCCACGTACCTCCCCGAAAATTGGGTCAACGCGAGCGCCTGTTCGCCGCGAAAACAACCCACTTCGAGCACCGACCTGTGCCAGCAGTCGCGCGGCACGGCGCCGAACTCATAGACATCCGCAACCGAGGCATACGCGTAGCCAAGTCTCCGCTCGTCCGGAGTGTTGATGCGCGCGTCGTGAAATTCAGCCTCGTTCCTGGCCCGCGCTTCCAGATTGCCCGTCGGATCCTTCATGACTTGCCTCCGCAACGAAACTGCATTTCACCAATGGGGCACATACGCAGGCACACATGTGTTTTGGCTGCGACCACCGTGGTGCCGCAGCGGCAGGAAACCATGTTTGGTCCGACGTCTTGTCGAACTCCAGCCTGCCCAACGATACCGCAGGTCGATCCAGGCTCCCGTGGTCCACGTCTTGCGGGAATCGCCCGGCTTGAATCAGCGCCTTGCGTGTCTGGTCGCCAAATGAACATTAGCACCGGGACGTAAAAAGTGTGACGTACGTCCGCGTCGAAGCCCCGATCTGTGGGCCCATCCGCAACGCCCATAGCAGGCCGCTTCATAGACTTCGGCCCTCAGGGGAAGTGCGTTGAATCTCGACTTTTATTGCTCAGGAGCTATTACCCCCATGACCCTTTTTGTGCCCCATCCCCCGGTGCTTACCAAGGCCCTCCTTGCCCTGGCACTCGCGCCGTGGCTCATTGCCCATTCAGGCGAGTCCAAAGCCACCAACGTCAACACGGACTGCGCGGCGATCAACAGCAGCTTCGTCCCCGTCACCGGTCAGGTCACCGCCCCTGCGCCTGCAGTGTCCGGACGACCGGCCAAGGGCGTCGCGTTCGCCGACCCCACCTTCCATACCTGCGTGATTCGTGCCACCGATCACGTCGCGTCGGGGGTTGGGGGTTTCCTGCGCAACGACTACTCGCGCCGGCAGGCCTTCAACGCCAACAACACCTACTTCCTCGCCTATGCGTACAACGGCAGCTGGTATCTCTATGACGCCAATACCCTGGCGCAAATCCGCGAATTGAGCGGCCCGGGCGGCGACGCCGAGCCGGAATGGGATCCGACCAACCCCAACATCCTGTACTACGTCCCCACCAACGGCGGCACGTCGCTGCTGAAGCTGGACGTGGTCACCAACCAGACCACCGTCGCCGCCGATTTCGCCTCAAAGCTACCGTGGTCCGGCGTCGCCCACATATGGACCAAGTCCGAGGGCAGCCCGTCGGCT